>JAABSQ010000083.1 GCA_011390315.1 Desulfobacteraceae bacterium | reverse complement strand
TGCAAATCGGCGAGGTTGCCGAAAGAGCGGGAACCTCGGTGCGTACGGTTCGCTACTACATGGAGGAAGGATTCATCGAGGCTGCCGGAAGGAGCACCGGCGGTTTCTATCTGTTCACTCCGGAAACCGGCGACACCGTTTTTTTTATACGGAAACTGAAGGATGCCGGTCTGTCGTTAAAAGAGATCAAGGCGATCTACACCGCCCGGAAAAACGGGCGCACGGGGGAAGAAGCCTCCAGAAAGGTTCTGGAGCTTCTGACGCAGCAAAAAGCGGCGGTACAGCAGAAAATTGAAGATTATCAGCGGCTGAATGCGGAACTGGATGAAGCCATTCAACTGGTGGCGCAGTGCCGGGGATGCACCGCCCGGCCGAGCCGGGAAAGATGCGAATCCTGCTCTCTCGTCCGGCGGCGGGAAACCATTCCCCTGCCGGTCCGCGCGATTCTGTAGGCCGTTTTTCATTCAGCCGCCAACCCCGAAACAAAGGAGCACACCATGGCCCGACTCGATCAGATGCCTGAACCGATGCAGTCCCATATACGGAATCTGGACTGCCCGCATTTTGAAACAACCCCGATGGTCTCCGGCCCGAAGCTGTCCGAACGGCGGGTGGCGATCATTTCCACGGCCGGGCTTCATCGCCGGGGAGACCGCCCGTTCGGAGGAATGGACGGCGACTACCGGGTCATTACCGGAGACACCCCCGCCGCTGACCTGGTCATGACCCATATTTCCACCAACTTCGACCGGACCGGCTTTCAGCAGGACTGGAACATCGTCTTTCCCGCAGACCGGCTGCGCGAACTTGCAGATGACGGCGTCATCGGCAGCGTCGCGGACTATCACTACTCCTTTATGGGGGCCGCAGACCCTTCCGAAATGGCCGCTCATGCCGAAAAACTGGCCCGGCTTCTGGCCGGGGACCATGTCGACGCAGCGCTGTTGGTGCCGGTCTGACCGTTCTGCACGCGCGCCGTGGGCGCGCTGGCGCATTACCTGGAAGAAAACGGCATCGCCACGACCCAGATCAGCCTGATCTACGAACATACCAAGGCCATTCGACCGCCCCGGGCCCTTTGGGTGCCGTTTGCGCTGGGAAGACCGCTGGGGGCGCCCGACCACCCCGCCTTCCAGCGCGAAGTCCTCGTTTCCGCACTCCGGCTTCTGGAATCGGACCAAGGCCCCGTGCTCGAAACCTTTCCAAAAGAAGCGCCCGCGGAGGCATCCGAAAATGCCGCTGCGGACACGACGTGGACCTGTCCGGTCAACTTTACCCCGGCGGAGGCGGCGGAGACCGGCCCGGAAAAACGAATCCGGTCCTTTCTCGATGAAGTGGCCCAACTGCGGGTCTGGTATGACCTCGGCGTGGAAGCGCGCGGCCGGACGGCGATGTCCGATTTTGATCCGGAAACGGCTGCAGGCGTCCTGTGTGATTATCTTTCCGGAAAGGAAATAAAGACACCCGGCAGGGATTTACCCCTCGCAGTGGCCCTTCGCCTCGCCGCCCAGGATTTGAAGGCGTTTTACTATGAGGCCGCCATATCCAGACCCGGCGCCGGCCAACCGGACAGCGACGAATTTGCCGACTGGTTCTGGACGCAAACGTCGGCCGCGGACATCCTGCGGGATATAAAGGATAAATGTGCGGACGAGCAGGACAAGGCGCTTCAGCTGACCGGAAAAATGTTTCTCGTGCCCATGGGCCGGTAAAAAAATCCGGCGGCGCACCCCTTATGATCCCCTCAACAACAGGAGGCTTTCCATGACGATACGCACAAGGCCCGCGGCACTGTTTTTCGATCTCAACGAAACCCTGCTCGATCTGACCGAAACCAAAGCTTCGGTAAGCGATTGCCTGGACGGCCGAAACGGGCTGGCAACGCTCTGGTTTTCCACCCTGCTGCATCACTCGCTGGTCATGGCGGTATCGGGACAGTTTGCACCCTTTGGCGAGATTGCCGTTTCCGCATTGAGGATGGTGGCCCGGGCCCATGACATTGCACTTTCGGAAGAAGAAGCCAAAAAAGCCATCCAGCCGATTCTTTCCGCCCCGCCGCACCCCGATGTCATCCAAGCGTTACAGCGCCTTCGGGAAGAAAACTTCCGCATGGGAGTCCTGACCAATTCATCGGCGAACGTCATGAAACAGCAGCTTGCAACAGCAGAAATCGACGAATTTTTTGATTTCAGGTTCAGCGTGGAAGAAAACGGCATATACAAGCCGCACCGGGACGTCTACCGGTGGGCGGCCGCGCAGGAGCAATTGGATCCGTCCGACTGCATGATGATTGCAGCCCATGGGTGGGATGTCGGCGGGGCGGCCTGGGCCGGCATGCGAACGGCTTTCGTGGCGCGCCCGGGACAGCCCCTTTTTCCTCTGGCCCCTTCCCCGGAAATTGTTGTGCCGGACATGGGAAAAGCAGCCGAACGCCTGATCGGGCTGCCGGGGCAATAGCGCTTTCCGCTTTCATGCGTCTGCAAACCGTACTCATGGAACGGCCCCTTCGGCGGTTTCCATCAGCAGTTGGATTCCCTCTAAAATCTGTAAAATTCGCCCCTTCGACAAGGTCCCGATTTTGTCGTGCAGATCGCTCTTGTGTTGCGCGTTTCACATATGCCGTCGCCGGCCAGAAGGGGATCGGTTTGTTTATTCGTCTCGATGAACCGTATCCGGAGAAAAGGCCGGCAGGCAGACGGCAATGTATTCAGCGCCCGTATCATCGGGGGTGCTGTACTGAACCCACTCGTGGGCATTCACGATAACGGCTTCCCCGGCATAGACGTCGAAGACGCCCGCCTCCGTTTTGACGCGAAGCATGCCCTTCAGAACGAGGGTGTATTCGGTAAATTCCGGCTTCTGCCCCGGTTCGATCCATCCGCCCGGGCTGGTCATTCTGGCGATGCTCAATTCGGAGGTCTGAGAATTCATGCGGCCGACGAATTCCTCGATCTGTTTGGGTTTATTCCCGGCCGCTTCGATAATGGCGGCCTTGCTGATTTTGACAGGCATGATCGTTTCTCCTTTCTGACCTGATGCTGGAAAAAAGGTGAATCGGCCTCGCAGTCCCTGAACCGGCGGATGGCGGCTGCGTTGTCGATAAAATCCTGGCGCCCCCCGGCCCTCTTATATGCTGCGGGAGAGAAACCGGCCTGGAGAGGCTTGGGAAGGAAATGAAATCCGGCCTAATGGCTGGAAAACTTGAGAAAGGCGGTCAAAGACAGGATGATGACCAGGCCGCCGCCGTAGTGCACCCAGGTTCCGGTTCCGACGATGAGGGAGTCCATCATGGTGGTGCCCGTAACGGTGACGAGGCCGCCGATGAGCAGTTGCTCGGTCAGATACACCTGCTTTTTGGTCTGAACCTGATCGAATTCGTTGGTATCGCTCAGGTGCATGAGCAGTCGAAATGCCGACAGCCCCACAATCGCGGGGACCGGCACCAGAATGAGCAGCTCGATGGACAGCAGCAGGACATGGATGATCTCTTTCGGCTGATGGAAATCGCCGAAAAGAAACTCGCCGAAGGACATTCGGAACCAGCGGTAGAAGACAACGCTCGAAAGCGCATAGCCGCTGACAAAAACGATCCAGATCGTGGCCCGCATCAGCAGGGCCGAAAACGTGGTGACCTTGGTGACAATCCACCGTTCAATCTGCTTTTCCGCGGCCTTGGCGAAACGGCCTTTGGCGTGGTGAGGCAACTTTCCGTAATCCATCATGGATTGGTTTTTCTCTTTAGAGATCCGATCTTCCGATTCCGCCATGGTCAGGCCCTTTACAGTTTTATAAAGATCATTTTTTCCGGTTGAAGAGAGGCGCGCTGATAAACAGGGTCGCCCCGGGTGCATTCGCTGATCTTTCTCTATACGAAAGTATTCCTTTTGGAACAACCTTTTTCATTCGATTTCATCAGAACCAAACGGCAGGACCGGGCCTTCCGTGCCGCCCCCTCCGCCCACCCGGCAATTTGCCCGGGGTAGCGGCGAACCTGGAAACGGCATCCCCGCCGCCCGTTCAGGCCATAGTGAACCGCCGGGCGCAGAACCAGTCTTCCGGGTGCGGGTCGGTCGGGCATCCGATGCACTCGGTGCGGATGCGCGAATCGATGCCGGTTGCAATCATTTGCAAGGTAGTTTTGAAATGGAAACCGCCTCGATCTCATCCCAGAAGCGGCTTTTGGGGTTGAACTGGCCGCGGCGGTATTCGGCGCAGGTGAGATAGAGGTTGCGCTCGGCCCGGGTCACCGCCACGTACATCAGGCGGCGTTCTTCCTGAAGCCCGGCCGGGGTTTCCAGGGCTTTCCAGTGGGGGAAAAGGTTTTCTTCGCAGCCGGTGATGAAGACGGTCAGGTATTCGAGCCCTTTGCTGGCGTGGATGGTGGAAAGTTTCACACCCTGCCCGGCCTCGTCATCCTCGTCCTTTCGATCCTCGTTGATGAGGGAGGCGTCTTCGAGGTAATCGAGCAGGCTCTGGTGTTGGGAGGCGGAATAGATGAGCTGCTTGATGTTTTCCTCCCGGGTGATGTAGTCCATGGAGTTGGATTTGGTGTAGGCCTTGAGATGGTCGAGGTAATCGAACCGGGAGAGGACCGCGTGAACGGCGGTATCCGGGGCCATGTCGCGAATATCGTCGAGCCCCCGGATCAACCCGCTCATGGCCTCATGAACCTTGGGGGTCATGACCCGCTCGGCCACGACCTTTCGGGCCGCATCCTGAAGGCTCATGTCGCCGGTGCGGACGTTGTTGATCTTCTTGATCATGCCCGGACCGATGCCCCGCTTGGGGGTGTTGAGGATGCGTTCAAAGGCCACATCGTCTTTGGGAAAAACGGCGGCGGTGAGATAACAGTTGATATCCAGAATCTCCTTGCGGTCGAAAAATCCTTTGGCCCCCAGCATCTGGTAGGGGATGCCGTAAGTTCGAAAGGCCCTTTCAAAGGCCAGCGAGGTAAATTTGGTCCGGTAGAGCACCCCCATCTGGTGGTATGGAATCCCCGTCGATTTGAGGGACTGAATCTTTCGGCAGATCCATTTCGCTTCTTGATTTTCATCGAAAAAATCGTGAAGCTCCACCACCCCGCCCCGCTTGTCGGAGAAGCACCTCTTGTCCATCTTTTGTTCATTGAACCCGATGAGGTCATTGGCGACCTGAACGATTTCATCGGCGGACCGGTAGTTCTGCTCCAGGCGGAAGATTTTGGCCTGGTGGAATTTGTCGGGAAAGGTCAGAAAATGGTCGATATTGCTTCCCCGAAAGCCGTAAATGGCCTGCCAGTCGTCCCCCACGCAGAACAGGTTGCCGTTGCGAAGGAGCAGACGGGTGAGCTCCTCCTGAAGATTGTTGGAATCCTGGTATTCATCCACCAGGATATACTCGAACAGCGCCTGATACTGTTCGCGCACCGCTGCATGGTCCCGGAACAGATTTCGGGTCATCAGGAGAATGTTGTCGAAATCCACCGCATTCCGGGAAAGCAGGTCCTTTTCATATCGCGCGTAGACCTGGTTTAATCGAATGTGGGAATAGCGGGGATGAGCGTCGAAATACCGCATCGGATCACCCGAATTCTTGGCATGAGAAATGTGGGAGACGACCGCGCCGACATGTTTCTTGTCGAAATTCATCCCCAGCAGGATCTCTTTCATCAGCTTCTGCTGCTGATATCCGGCGTAGATCTGCAGGGGCGGCGTATACCCCAGCAGGTGGCAGTGCCGTTTCAGGATCTGAAAGCAGGCGGAATGATAGGTCCGGACCCAGGGGAATCGAAAGGCGGGCATGCCGGTCAGCGTTTTCAGGCGGGATTTCATCTCCTCGGCCGCCTTGTTGGTAAAGGTGATCGCGAGGATTCGCTCCGGGTCCATGCCCTGGTTCACCAGGTGGCCGATTTTGGCGGTCAGGGTCCGGGTTTTGCCGGAACCGGCCCCGGCCACCACCAGAGCCGGGGCCCCGGTATGTTCCACCGCCAACCGTTGCTGTTCGGATAATTCGATCATAGAATCTGTTTTCTCATTCCGTATACACCCGTCCGCAGGCAAAAAAACGCCTTCTGTGCGGCCGAAAGGCGACCGGCCCATGTTCCGCTTCGAGATCCGTTCGGATCGGCGAAACAGCGGCGATTCTGAATTGTTGATTCAATGAAACCGATTACAATAATAAAATGATCGCTTCCGGAATTACCGCAGACCCGTTTCTGTGGAAACGATGCTTATATCGGTTTAGAGCCTTCATTTCAAGTAGGATTTAGAAACCGCCGAAACATCGCCGGTTATTTTCGTTCTTGGCACAACCGATGGATGGTCTGGGCGTGCCATTTTCCCTTCCCCGAGAAGGTGGGAATGCTTTCGGAATCCAGATGGGATGCGATTTCGGTATAGGTGGCGCCCTCGTCCCGCATGCCGAAAATGGTGTTCAGTACGTTTTCCCGATCCGCGGCCGAAGACCGGATCGGCTTTTCCACTTCCACCGGTGAGGGCGACGTCGTGCAGGGAATTCCCGAAATCAAGGGAAGCTGAATGCCGTTGCTCAGAAGCGCCTGTATGGATTCGGCCAGGGCCTCGAATGCGCCGGCCTTTCGTTCCTCGGCCCCGGCCCGGCGCTCTTCGGCTTCCGCCAGTCGATTCTGATTCTCGGCGATATTCTCGAGCACGATCTTAATCTCCGGCACGGTCTGTCCCAGGGCGGTCATCAGCTTCTCTGTTTCCTCGGACCGGTAGCCGGGCCCTTTTTTGAAGTTCCCCTCGTTTCCTTTGTACTGGGGATTCCCATTGTACTGATTGCCGTTGTACTGGTTGTTGTAAGGTTTTCGGTTGTTCCGATCGTACCGTTGTTTTTCTTTGGTGCGAAGGCTCTTCAAGAAATCATTCATTGGTTTCTCCTTTTGGGATGCGGTGGGACCGGCCTCTGTTGAATGTTTTTGGTTCAGCGGTTTTCATTTATCTTATAAAGAATCAAACAGGTGTGAATTTTTTTGTCTATAGTTCATCGAACCCCGAATGTCAAATGGAGGAACCGCATTTTTCCGGCGATACATGGGTTTGTTTCGGTCTGCATTCCCCGGCTTCGGAACTCCGTTTCCTGCATTCGCACCATTGAAGGAATCAAACGCCTCAAAAGCCCCTGAAACGGTTTATTATCTTAAGAGGTAATTTTTCATTAAGAAAAAACTTTCAGACATCCGGTTCAGAAGCGGCCGATTTGATTGCGCGCGTTAAAGCGGCCATGTGGATCTCTCCGGCGAAATGGACCGGACTGTGGCCGTACATGGGATCCCACCCGGCCGGATCGGCGGAACAGAAAAACTGGGTTTCCAGTCCGATGCGGACCACCGCCTCCTCCACCGGCAAACCGATGACGCCCCGCACCGCCTCCCAGGTGGCCCCGCAGGGGGCGCCGTGCAGGATTTCCACATCGACGATCTTATCGTCTTTCACCCTCACCTCGAATTCCGGAGCGCCGAACTGCGCCCCGTAGCAACCCAGACCGACCTGCCTGGAAAGCCCGCATCAGGTGGGGGGTTCGTAGACGCCCTCGATTCGGTTTTTCTTGCCCGAAGCCACCACCGGAATCCCCAGTTCGCCGCATCGTTCGCCGAGATCCTGAGAAAGATCGGGATGTTTCAAAAAATCGAGAACCATGTCGGCGTCGATCTTCTCGGGCAGATATTCGTCCGAATCGTCGATGATATCCGGCAGCGGCTCATCGATGGAGACGGTCTCCAGCTCGAACCGGTCCCCCCCGTATTTGCGAATGCCTTCGATTTTGGCTTCGCCGCTGCCGTTCTGCTGAAACACCACTATTTTCTGCACCTCTTCCGGTCTGCACGCGGAATCGGATGTCGGGTTCATGTCTGTTCCTCTTCTTTCATGCGATCGTCGTCATCCGCGGAGCCCGCATTTTTGGCCCCGAAGGATGTTGAAGGGGACCTGAAAAACAGATCCGCCGCTTGTCGAAACCGGGCCCAGAGGTCCCGGTCTTTATCGGCGGGCACGGGTCCGATCGTCTTCCACTCGGCCTGAAGCGCCCGTACCTTTCGAACGGCCCGCTCCCGGGTTTCTTTTCGGTTTCCCGGCACCAGAATCTCTTCCTTATACTCCAGTGCCATGCTGAGCTGTTCGGCCGGAGCCGCCACCCTCCCGGGAAGCGCCGCCTCGGGCATCAGCAGCCGGGCCAGGGCTTCCAGAGAAATGCAAAGCTGTTCTTTCTTTTCCAGGTTTTCCGTCCGGGTCCGGTCGAGCCGTCCGAAGTGGTCGTTCCGCCGGGTGAAAAAACGGTCGCAGGCGCCGCGAAACCGCTCCCAGAGCACCTGTTCCTGCCTCCGGGGGGCCGGGCCGATCGACTTCCAGGTCTGCTGAAGCGCCTTCAATGTTTCACCGGTCTCCCGCCAGTCGGTGGAATCGGCCAGGGCTTCCGCCTGTGAGACCAGGGCCTCCTTGCGGGACTGATTGTCGGCCTGTTCGGCTTTTCGCCGTTTGAAAAACTCATTTCGCCGGGTGAAAAAGGCATCACAGGGTCCCCGGAACCGGGTCCAGAGATCCTCGGCCAGCTCCGCCGGAACCGGACCGATCGACTTCCATTGCCGCTGGAGATCCATCAATTCCCGGCTCACCCGAATGATGTCCGAATCATGCACCGCCCCGGCCGTCAGCTCTTCCGCCTTTCGGCAGAGCGCCTCTTTGCGGACCAGGTTATCGGGTTCGGCCGCCTTCATGCGATCGAAAAAGGTGTTGCAGGCGGTCTGAAAGCGGTTCCACAATGCATCCCCCGCCGGTTTGGGAACCGGACCCACCGACTTCCATCGGCCCTGAAGCGTTTTCAGGGCGCCGGCGGTCTCGGCCCAGTCTTCCGAGTCGGCCAGGGCCTCGGCCTCTTCCGCCAGCCGGGTCTTCTGCGCCAGGTTCTCCTGCCGGGCCTGATCCCGCTCCTGGTAAAAGCTGCGCAGGCGATCAAAAAAGGCGTTGCAGGTCTCCTGAAACTCCCGGCGCAGGTCTTTTTCCACCCCCGCGGGTAAGAGACCGACGGCGTTCCACCGGGCCTGCAAGGTTTTGACCGCCTCGGCGGTGTCGGTCCGGTTGAAGTCTTCGGGCGGCTCCCCTCTCAGGGGGTCGGTCAGGGTTCGAAGCTGGTCCGCCAGGTTCTGTTTTTCAGCCAGGCACCGCCCGTAGATCTCATCGCAGGCCCGGTTGAAGCGGTTCCAGATGTCTTCCGAAGCCTCTTTGGAAACCGGCCCGATGTTCCGCCACCGGTTCCGGGCGTCGCGAACCACGTCCGGGGCGCCTTCCAACACGCCGTCCCGCACCAGCAGCTCCACCACCTTGCACAGGTCCTCTTTCTGATTCAGGTTGGCCCAGCGCTCCCATTCCCGCTGTTCCCAGTGCGCCCGCTGTTTTTCAAAGAACCGGTCGCAGGCCGCCTCGAACCGGGGCGTCAGTTCCGCTTTGGACTC
>JAABSQ010000082.1 GCA_011390315.1 Desulfobacteraceae bacterium | reverse complement strand
TAAAGGTCACCTCTTACTTGAGGTTATTATCGATGATATCATCAATCGATGCCTTGGAGAAAACAAAAGCATTGAAAGTCTACATTTGGGTTTTTACAAAAAGTGTGAGCTACTCTGGCTGCTCAGCAACAACACATCAGAACAAACAGAATTAATAAAAACATATGTCCTTGAGGTAAATAGGCTCAGGAATAAACTAGCGCATAAGTTCATTTTTGAAGAGCATGAGAAGGAATTAGTGAAATGGGCCAACGATGTTTTAGCTACTATTCCTGAAATAAAAATATCAAGATACACATATAGAACCAAAATAGTCCATGCGTTTGCTAATTTATCTAAATGTCTGTATGAATTGATAAAATAATATTTTAACCAATTGTTCCACTGGACCCGCAAACAGCACGGGCCTGTGAACGCCACGTTATGCTCAACAAAAACCTCAACAAAAAACGAATATTAGAAATGTCAGACTCTCAGTGGACCAAGCAAGGTGGGACGTTTAGTCATAAAAATGCGTGTAAAGAATTTGGCCTGACAGAAGATGAAATAATCGATGCAATGAAAGCCGGAAAAATACAATACCGTCAGAACTATGCGCATGGGAACCCGTATTACAGAGTACTCAGAACAGAAGTCGAGGCGTTAGCCAAAGAACTACATGGGGATAAAGCAGTTGAAGAAAAAGAGGTCAAGTTTAAGTTGCAGAAAATCAATAGAGAAATAAATAGCCTTAAAAGAAAAATCTCCTCTTTAGAAAAGCAAAAAGTTGAATTGCTTGAAATCCAGAAAAATTTAAAAGCATAACAATCTGGTGGAAAGGACAGCCACGGGCCGAGCCGATTGGGAAAGCAGCTTACAATCGGAAAGATATTCCTTCAGGAATCTCAGCTTTGATTCCATCACCGCACGGTCGACTTTTTTGCCGGGAGGTTCAGCAATCATAAAACGCCCTGAGGTCCCGCTGTTCTTTCTCGATGTAGTACTGAAAATCGAAATATTCTTTCCGCTTTAGGAGTCGAAAATCCTCTTCCTCTATATCGTTTTTCACGTAGATCGCTTTTCCGTGACGGAACACCTGATGAATCATTTTCAAAGAAGCGTCCTCCAATACCAATATATCCACTTCTTCTTCAACGATTTGATCCAGCGTCTCGATAAGGTGCATTCGAATTCGGTGCTTTTCGGTCGGGCTCAACCCCGGCGTCAGTCTTACGGCCACGTCCACATCGCTTCCTCGACGGGAGACCCCTTCCGCGTATGATCCGAAAAGGTATGCGGAAACCACATCCTCGGTTTCCCTAAAAATCCGCTGAAATTCTGAAAGGTGTTTTTGGATGGTCGGATGAAATGTTCCGTCTGTTTTCATATGGAAAGCGGTGTTGTATTTTCCCCCGCGATCAACCCGAGACCGGCTGGGGCTCCGGCGTCCGTGAAAGCGTTTTGGTTTTCTTCCTTTTTTCATTTTATAGTACCGCGAGGGAACGCGATGCAACCACAAAAAAAGGCCCGCCGAAGCGGGCCTTAAAAAGGGAAATAGGGTCGCGCTATTTCAGCTTGACTTCTTTTTCGAACTCCCACAGGCCGTGGATGTTGCAATAGGATGTGGATACGAGGGCGCCCGGTTTTTTGGTCTTCATGGTGCAGGTCACGGAGTGGTTGGTGTAGACGGGTCCGGTGTCGGGGCCGTCGGCGGATGCTCCGTGGGCGGCGAACTCGAAATTCCCGATCTGGTAGGCGAACTTGCCGCCTTCGGGTTTGAAATAGAGTTGAATCCATTGGATGTGATGTTCGGTGGTATTGGGATGGGCCACTTCCTTGCCCAGGGTCACCTTGACATCAAACATCTCATCCGCCGCGACTTGGTCCGGACAGTCGATCACGGGCACGTGTTTTTCCGATTTCCAATCCGCGGTTTGGTATAATTCTCCGATTTTCGGCATGTAATATCCTCCTTTGATATGTCGGTTTGCGATTTTCTTTGGAATAGTCAGCCTGAAGGGGCCCTCTATATCTCCCTTGTTCTCATGTTTATAAACGGATTCTCTACCCATTCACAATACCGGTTTTTATGTATTTTTCATTACCGACACCCCGGGATATTTTCCAGGGCCAGGAAGCTGTTTGAGCGAAAGCGAGTTCTTGCCGGGCCTGGGAAATATCCTGGATGGCCGAAACGGTGATGAGCCCTTTGAAAAATGCGCCAAAAGAGACCGTTCCCCGCTCGAAAAGCGGGGGTTGACATTTGGAGCCACTCCCGATAATTGCCTTGGCCACATTATTATAGAAAGGCAATACCCATGTTGATTACTGAAATTTTAAGCCGAAACGCCCGCCTGTACGGGCCGAAAACCGCCCTCATCGAAAGAGAGCCCGCCCGGAACCTTCGCAAAGAGATCACCTGGGACCAGTTTGAGCGCCAGGCCAACGGCGTCGCCAATGCGCTCATCGACCGAGGCATTCAAAAGGAGGACCGGGTGGTGCAGCTGATGACCAACTGCATCGAGTTTCTCCCGATCTATTTCGGGATTCTTCGGACCGGGGCCTGGGCCGTGCCCCTCAACTTTCGATTCCTCGCCCCGGCCATCGCCCGATGCACCCGAATCTCCGAGGCCAAGATCATCCTCTTCGGCGAAGAGTTCATCGACCGAATCGACGAGGTCAAGGCGGAACTCGACAGCACGGTCCATACCTATATATTCGTCGGGCCCGAGGAGAAACGACCGACCTATGCCGAATCCTATGAAGCGGTGCTCTCCCGAAGCGCAGCGGAACCGCCCCATGTGGAGATCAATCTCTACGACAGCGCCGGGCTTTACTTCACCTCCGGCACCACCGGCAACCCCAAAGCGGTGCTCCTGACCCACCGGAACCTCGAATTTTCCTGTTATGTCGAAAACCGGCACCACAACCAGACCCACCAGGACATCTTTCTCTGCATTCCGCCCCTGTACCATGCCGGGGCCAAGATGCACTGGTTCGGCAACTTTATCGTCGGGGCCCCCGCGGTGATTTTGAAGGGAGTCAAGCCCCGGTGGATTCTGGAGGTCATTTCAGAGGAGCGGATTACATTGGTCTGGCTTCTGGTGCCCTGGGCCCATGACATCCTGATCGCCATCGAAAACGGCGATCTCAACCTGGCCGACTACCATCTGGACCAGTGGCGGTTCATGCATATCGGGGCCCAGCCGGTGCCGCCCAGCCTCATCCGGAAATGGAAATCGGTCTTTCCCCACCATGAGTACGACACCAATTACGGTTTGACCGAGGCCACCGGCCCGGGGTGCGTCCATCTCGGAATCGAAAACCTGCACAAGGTGGGCGCCATCGGGGTGCCCGGCTTCGACTGGGAATGCCGCATCATCGACGAAAACCTGAACCCGGTGTCTCAGGGGCAGCCCGGCGAACTGGCGGTAAAGGGACCAGGCGTGATGAAAGAATATTTCAAAAATCCCGAAGCCACGGCAAAGACACTGGTAGACGGATGGCTTCTCACCGGAGACATCGCCAAAACCGATGAAGAGGGCTTCATCTGGCTGGTGGATCGGAAAAAGGATGTGATCATCACCGGCGGGGAGAACATTTTTCCGGTGGAGGTCGAGGATTTTCTGATGAACCACGACGATATCCATGACGCGGCGGTGATCGGGGTGCCGGATGAGCGGCTGGGGGAGGTGGTCGCGGCGGTGATCAAGCCCAAATCGAACCGGAACCTGACCGAGGAGGATATCAAAACCTATTGCCAGGGACTGGCCCGCTACAAACGGCCCCGGCGGATCTTTTTCGACGACGTGCCGAGAAACCCCACCGGGAAAATCGAAAAACCCAAATTACGGGCCAAATACAAGCATTATTCCAATCGGGAAAACTAAAGATAAAACAGGTCGAGGGGAGAAAGCCTCCTTCTCCCCTCGATCCGTTTCTTTAAGCGTTCGCTTCTTCGTCTTTCTCGGACTTCTTCTTCTGATCGCCCGTCACCTGACAGGCATCCCGCATTCAAGTGGAGATCCCCATTTTGGGGAGAATATACCCTTGAAGCAGAAACCAGACGGCGATAATTCCCAGTAAGATCAGTACTTCCGTCATCCTGTACCCTCCTTTATTGAATGATTTACGGCAATGCCCGGGATCATCCCTCACGGCGACTGGCCGCGATGTGTTCCCGGGCGGACCGGACCGCGGCATGAATCTCTTCCGCGTCGGGAAGCGCCGACACAATCCGGTCCAGATTCCCCTGTTCCTCGGCAATGGCAAAGGATGGGGCGAAATTGATGTCATATACCCAGCTGACCTGAAGCAGCTTCATATCGGTCAGGGTCTCCGCGTTCCTCAGATCGGCCATTCGGCCCGCTTTCAGGGCCTGAATAATCGCCGAAGACCACCGGGGCTCGTCGGGCACACCGTGGTCGACCACCGAATTCCGGGAAGACTTCCGCTCCCGGTAATGGCCCGCAAACACCCGCCAGATGTCGATCTTGTCGGCATCCCGAATCATCCGCATCAGCAGCAGATCGCCTTCGGGTTCATCCTCTGGAATCGCAATTCGATTGTGGTGATGAATCGCCTTGACGATGGTTTTTCGTTCGGCCGGCTCAAGCTCCGCCAGCACCCGATGGATCGACAGCTCCCGAATCCCCAGATCGGCGTGGTCTTCCGAATCGGCATCCTTGAAGGTGCCGTACTCGGCGAATTGACGAAACCGCCCCAGGTCGTGAAACAGCCCCACGGTTTCCGCGATCAACTGCTTTTCATGAGGCAGATTCAGGGCCCCGGCCAGTTGAAGGAGATTCCGGCAGACCCGGTCGGTATGAACTTCTTTCAGTTCAATGGCCCGGTTGTACAGCGGATCATCGGTGTAAAACCCCTTCACATAGGCGGTAAACCAGCGCTTCAGGTCGCTCAGATTCTGAGAATTCATCAGACCGTTTCTCCGGCCGAATTCCCGGCCTCCCGCTCGGCCTGCTGCCGCGCCTCCCGCCGCCGTTCTTTATGGATAAACCAGATGGGGCAGGACGGGCGAAACTTGCAGTAGAGTTCGGGGTCCCGGCAGGCCAGGCAGGATTCGCACCAATAGGTATTATGCTTCATGCAGAGATATGAGGTCTCCCGTTCGGGGTGGTTGACACATTTTCCCATAAATTGACCCTATCCGCTGACCGCCGACCGGCCGCTCTTCAAAACACCGGTCAGCCGGCGGTTCCCGTTTCCGGTGTTACCGTTCATTCGCATACCGTTCCAAGATACGCCGGATGATTCCGGAGGTGGACGCCCCCGGCACGACTTCGATTCGCTCCACCCGACCCCCGCCGGCCTTGACCACGTCGGCGCCGATGATCTCCGCTTCGGCCCAGTCGGCGCCCTTGACCAGCACATCGGGTTGAAGCGCCTGAATCAGACGGAGGGGATCGGGTTCCTCAAAAACGGTGATGAAATCGACGCAGGCCAGCCCCGCCAGCACCTCGGCCCGCTGATCCTGAGGCGTGATCGGCCGCCGGTCTCCCTTGATTCGACGAACCGAGGCGTCCGAGTTGAGCCCCACCACCAGCCGATCCCCGCAGGACCGGGCCGCGGTCAGGTACCGAACATGGCCCACATGGAGCAGATCAAAACAGCCGTTGGTAAAGATGATCCGTTCTCCGGCGGCTTTCAACTCTGCCGACCGTTTCGCCAGCGGCTCCCGGGCCAGAATTTTAACACTCATTAAATTTCATATGCCGTCGGCACCCGTTCCCGAAGGCTGGGCATATGGTTCCGCACCTTCTCCAGCCGCTCAAAACTGATCTCGGCCACGCCGATGGCCGGTTCGTCCCCGGCCCAAGCCAGCACTTCCCCGGACGGATCCACAATGATGGAATGCCCCCCGTACTGATAATCGTAATCCCGGCCGCAGCGATTGGCGCCCACCACATAGAGCTGGTTTTCGGTGGCCCGGGCCTGGGCCAGGATATCCCACCGGCTGACGCGGATTTTGGGCCACTGGGCCGGTATCACCACGATTTGCGCCCCCTTCAGGGCCAGGACCCGGCAGATTTCGGGAAAGCGCAGGTCATAGCAGATCATCAGCCCGATCGGTCCGATAGAGGTGTCACACACCACGCTTCGATCTCCGGCCAGAAAATACCGTTCTTCGCCGGTCCCGGTGAACAGGTGCACCTTGCGGTAGGTTCCGGCCACGGAACCGTCGGCGTCGACCAGATAGAGGGTGTTGTATATCCCCTCTTCCGTGGCTTCGGGCATGGAACCGGAGATGAGCATGCCGTATCGGCCGGCGATTCCGGACAGGGTATCGAGGAATTCGGGGGTCCGGCGGGCGTGTTCGGCCAGGTTCCGGTTGTCGAACCCGCAGGACCACATCTCCGGCAGCACCGCCAGCTTGACGCCGTCCCCACCGAGTCGCTCCAGGTCTTTTCGGGCGGAATCGAGATTGGCGGCCATATCCCCGAGCCGAATATCCAGCTGTACATATGCCGCCTTCAAGGTCTCGAAAGTCATCGCAATCCTCACTGATTTCAGGTGGTTTTCATCTTTTCGATGATGGCGTCCCCGTACTCCGAGCACTTGACCTCGGTGGCGCCGGGCATCTGCCGGGCCAGGTCATAGGTGACCCGTCCGGCCTTGATGGCCGCGGAAATACCGCCTCTGACCAGGGTCGCGGCCTCGCCCCAGTTCATAAAATCGAGCATCATGGCGCCGGAGAGGATCAGAGAACTGGGGTTGACCTTGTCCAGCCCCGCATATTTGGGGGCGGTGCCGTGGGTGGCTTCAAAGACCGCGCACCTGTCGCCGATATTGGCGCCCGGCGCCATGCCGAGCCCCCCCACCTGGGCCGCCAGGGCATCGGAGAGGTAATCCCCGTTCAGATTGGGGGTGGCGATGACGTGGTACTCGTCGGGCCGGAGCAGCACCTGCTGGAACAGCATATCGGCGATCCGGTCCTTGATCAGGACCTTGCCCTCGGGTTGAACCCCGTCGTATTCGTCCCAGAGTTCATCCTCTGAAATCGTCTGATCCGGAAACTGCTCCCGGGCCGCCTCATATCCCCAGGTACGAAAGGCCCCCTCGGTGAATTTCATGATATTGCCCTTGTGCATCAGGGTGACCGAGGGCAGGGAATGGTCGATGGCGTATTGGATGGCCCGGGCCACCAGCCGCTTGGTGTTGCGCGCGCTGATGGGCTTGATGCCGATGCCCGATTCCGGGTCCAGAGACGCCCCCATCTGCTCCTTGAGATACCGAATCAGCCCTTTGGCCGCCTCGGTGCCCGCCTCGAATTCGATGCCGGCATAGAGATCTTCGGTATTTTCCCGAAACACCACCATATCCACTTTTTGGGGATGCGACATGGGGCTGGGCACCGGTTCGATGTAGCGGACCGGGCGCACGCAGGCATACAGGTCCAGCCGCTGGCGAATGGCCACGTTGAGGCTTCGAATGCCCTTGCCCACCGGGGTGGTCATGGGGCCTTTGATGGCCGCCACGTGTTCTTCTATGGACGACAGGGTCTCGTCCGGAAGCCATTCTCCGGTGCGTTCAAACCCCTTCTCACCGGCATTCACCTCCAGCCAGTCGATCCCTCGTTTGCCCCCGTAGGCGGTCTCCACGGCGCTGTCGATGACCCGCTTCGTGGCCTTCCAGATATCCGGACCGATGCCGTCCCCCTCGATAAAAGGGATGATCGGATGATCGGGAACGTTCAAAGAATTGTCGCTGTTTTGGGTGATCTTTTCTCCCATTGCCTCTTCCTTTCTGCGTAAAAGTTAGCCTCAACCGATTCCGGGGTGCGATACGGCAATCATAACCATGGTTTGCGGTTCTTACAATGATTTTATGGAAACGGAGACGGGTCAGGCGGATGTAGAGCGGCGCTGCCGAAAGGCTTCGTACATGACCACGGCGCCGGCGGCCGATGCGTTCAGGGAATCGAGGGGGCCCACTTGGGGGATGCGCACCAGAAAATCGCAGTGCTGTTTCACCAGCGGGCGAATCCCTTTTTCCTCCCCGCCGATGATCACCGCCAGCGGTCCTTTCAGGTCGCTTTCAAAGACCGGCTTTTCGGCGGCTCGGTCCAGCCCGGCGATCCAGAGTCCATGCTGCTTGAGGATCTCGATGGTCCGGGCCAGGTTGGTGATCCGCACCAGGGCGGTATGCTCCAGGGCGCCGGCCGAGGCTTTGGACACCGAGGGCAGCGGTGAAGCCGACCGGTCCCTGGGCAGAATCACTCCGTCCACCCCGGCGCACAGGGCGGTGCGGACCAAGGCCCCGAGGTTGTTCGGATCGACGATGCTGTCGAGCATCAGCAGAAACGGATCGGAGCGGGTGAGCACCGATTCCAGCTCCGCCGGCGGATAGGGATCGACCCGGGCCGCGACGCCCTGGTGGAATTCGGAACCGGCCAGGGAAGTCATCCGGTCCGGGGTGAGTTCCCGCACCGGAACCGATTTGGACTTCGCGGATGCCGTAATCCCTTCCAGGCGCCGGAAAGACCGCCCCCGGCAAATGAAGATTTCATGGAAACGGCGCCGACCCGCCCGAAGGGCTTCAAACACCGGATGAACGCCGTAGAGAATCTCGGTCTTCATGGAAGTTCAGGACCGGCGGTAGCTTTCGATCAGCGTGTTGAGCTCGGAAACGGCCGCCTCCAGATCATCATTGACGAGGGCATGCCGGTACCGGTCTTTTCGGGCGATCTCGGACCGGGCGTTTTCCAGGCGGCGCTCAATCACCTCCCGGCTGTCTGTGCCTCGTTTTTCCATCCGCTCCCGAAGGGTGTCGAAGGTGGGCGGCATAATAAAGATGGTGACCGCCTCCGGATAGCGTTCGAGAATCTTGAAGGCGCCCTGGACGTCGATGTCGAGAAGCACGTCCCGTCCCCGATTCAGCTCCCGGTCGAGGATATCCGCGGAGGTGCCGTAGTAGTTGCCGTGAACCTCGGCCCACTCGGCCCATCGATCCTCCTCGATCCCTTTCAAGAAGGTCGGCTTGTCTATGAAATGGTACTCCACCCCATCTTTTTCCGAACCCCGCGGAGGCCGGGTGGTGCAGGAAATCGAGTAGACCATGTCTGGAAATCGCTCCAGGACCGCATGGCAAAGGGTGGACTTTCCGGCCCCGGAAGGTGCGGAGAGGATAAAGAGATGCCCTTTTGGGCCGGATTCGTCTGATGATCGATCTTGTGACCTCATAACGGTTACGGCGCCACCGCTGAGATCTCTTCGGCCCCCCGCAGCAGTTCGAACCGCTGGGAAATGGTCTCCGCCTGAATGGCCGAGAGCACGATGTGGTTGCTGTCCATGATGATGATGGACCGGGTCCGCCGGCCGTGGGTGGCGTCCACCAGCCGCTTCTCCTCCTTGGCCTCGTCTTTGAGCCGCTTCATGGGCGCCGAGTTCGGGGAAACGATCGCCACCACCCGCTCCGCCACCACGGTGCTCCCGAAACCGATGTTCAGGAGCG
>JAABSQ010000081.1 GCA_011390315.1 Desulfobacteraceae bacterium | reverse complement strand
CAGTCCGATGCCGTGCCCCCGGACCCGGTGGGCGTCTTCATGGTCCATCTGAAAATAGCTGTCGAAGATTTTTTGATGGTAGGACGCCGGAATCCCCTGCCCGTCGTCTTTGACGGAAAACCGCACCCGGGAATCATCCCCGGACCAGGCCAGTTCCACCCGTTCTTTTTTGTATTTAAAGGCGTTGCTCAGGAGATTGCGAAGGATCTGCCGGATCTTGGCCGCATCCAGTAAGAAGGTCCGGACCCAGACCGAGTCATCGATTCGAATGATCAGCCCCCGGGGCGCCACCGCTTTTCGAAGGGCATCCAGATCCCGGCAGTTCCGAACCCGATCCGCCACCTCCCCGTCGGTCAAATCGAACAGGTCCTCCAGGACCGGTTCCACCAGCCGGGCTACCGGCGCCTCGGTTCGATGAATGATGCCCTCGGCGGATTTTCCCAGTTCCAGGGCGTCGTTGACCAGAAGCTGAGCCGCCCGGGTGTTTCGCATCAGCCGGGCCAGCACCTTTTCCTGCTTGGGGGTCAGGGGTCCGTATTGGGCCGTTCGGGTGAGCAGCCCGTCCAGACCGGCTTGAATCACCGCCAGCGGGTTCTTCAGATCATGGACCAACAGGTCGATTTTGATTTCCTTACGGCCCATACCGCCTCCCCTGTGGAAGATTTCGAAAATCGATCTCGATAAAAAACGATGGCATGTCCGGGACGGATGTGTCAAGAAAGAAGGTGTCCTCACCCGGAATCCGCGTTTACAAAGAAGCCCCGGTCGGCTATAGAGTCGGGTCATGCCGCCCCCCTCTTCCCCCCAATGCGACCCCGCCCTGGAAAAACGGGTCAAACGTCACGTCATCGGCCGGACCCGGGAGTTTTTCGCGGTCACCGCGCCGGGCCTCGAACCGCTGTGCCTGAAGGAATTGTCGGAACCGCCCCTGAGCTTCCAAACCGGACGGGCGGTGACCGGCGGGGTCGCGTTTTCGGGACGAATTCGGGACGCCTACCTCGCCAACCTGCACCTGCGCACCGCCACCCGGATTCTCATGCGCATCGATACCGTCCATGCAACCCGGTTTGATCAGCTCGAAAAGGGAGTGAATGAGATTCCCTGGGAACTGTATCTGCCGCCGTCGGCGCCCGTAAGCATTCGGGCGGCCACATCCCGGTGCCGTCTCTACCACAAAGAGGCCATCGCCGAACGGGTCCGCCGTTCGATCGCGGAAAGATTTGCGACCCGGGGGCTCGGCACATATTCACCCCGGTCCGCCGATATTCCCCAGACCGTTTTCGTTCGGGGAACCTCCGATCGGTTTCTTTTCTCCTTAGACAGCAGCGGCGACCCGCTCTATAAGCGGTCCGTCAAAACCGAGGTGGGAAAGGCGCCGCTTCGGGAGACCTTGGCCGCCGCGGTATTGATGTGGGCCGGATACACCGGAGACAAACCCCTGGACCAACCCCTGATCGATCCCCTGTGCGGGTCCGGCACCTTTTCTCTGGAAGCGTCCCTGATGGCGGCCCGCATTCCGCCGGGCCATTTCCGGAATTTTGCGTTTATGGACTGGCCCGCCTTTCGCCCCAAACGATGGGTCCATATCAAAAACGAAGCCGAAAAAGTGATCCGCCGACCTCCCATTCGGCCGATTTTCGCCTCGGACCGGGACCAAAACCTGTGCCGGGCACTGGAAAAGGCAACCGTGAAGCATGGCCTTCATCACTGGATCACCGTCTCCAACCGGGATTTTTTCGATTTTTCACCCCGGGACCTCACCCGCCGAACCGGTTGGGTCACCCTCAACCCGCCCTATGGACGCCGTCTGAGCGACCCGGAAGAAAAAAACCGCCTGTTGGCGGCGATCATCGACCGCCTTCACCGGGAATACCGGGGCTGGACCGTGGTTCTGCTGGTTCCCGGCCGAAATCCGGGCCGGCTCCTGAAATTCCCGGTCACCACCCGAACCCTGATTCACGGCGGGCTCACCTTGAATCTGCTGATCGGCACCGTTCCCTGAAAATTCACCGGCGCCGATTCGGCTGATTCTTCCGATCAGACCCCGGCGGCTTCCGGGAAATCGTATCGATAAATCGGAATCATTGATTTTTAGAGTCTAAAATCAATAATTATCATTGATTTTTTTCGAATATTTTATATAAAACTCACAATGGAGTGAATACGGTCCGGAATTGCGCGCGCATGTGAACGGAGGATGGATGGGCTTTTTCAAAGCGGTTTGCCGGTGGATCGACACCCTCAACATCTGGGTGGGCCGATTCGTGTCGTGGGTGACCTTTCTGGTCGTGCTGGTGGTTTTCACGGATGTGGTCATGCGGTATGCCTTCAACACGAGCTTCGTGTTCGTGCAGGAGCTGGAATGGCACCTTTTCGCTTTTATCTTCCTCATGGGTGCGGGCAATACCCTTCTCAAAGACGGCCATGTGCGGGTGGATATTGTTTACCAGCGCCTCAGCCGAAAGGGCCAGGCCTGGATCAATTTCATCGGGGTATTGCTGTTTTTAATTCCAGGCTGTTATCTGATCATCGTCACCTCTTTTAAGTTCGTATTCAATTCCTGGTCGATTTATGAAGGCTCGCCGGATCCCGGCGGCATTCCCCTTCGGTTCATTATCAAATCCACCATACCGATCGGTTTCGTACTGGTTCTTTTACAAGGCTTTTCCCTCGGCATCAAAAGCTTTTTCACCCTCATCGGCAAAGATCTGGACGTCGATACCGATCCGAAACAGACCGCTCCGGCCGACCCCTCGGACACCGACATCCCCCCTGAAACCGACATTCCCACGGAGGGAACCCACTGATGGAGTATCTGGCCGTATGGATGTTTCTGGCGTTGACCATCCTTCTGATGATCGGCTTTCCGGTCACCTTCACCCTTCTGGGGACCGCGCTGTCTTTTGGTTTGATCGGATTCGGATGGGGGTTTTTCAATCTGCTGCCCCTTCGCATCTGGGGAGTCATGACCAATGTCACCCTCCTGGCGGTTCCTCTTTTCGTCTTCATGGGGGTGATGCTGGAAAGGTCCGGTCTGGCCGAAGATCTTCTGGATACGATGGGGCTCGTCTTCGGGCGGCTTCGAGGCGGCCTGGCCATTTCCGTGGTGCTGGTGGGGGCCCTGCTGGGGGCCTCCACCGGTATTGTCGGGGCCACCGTGGTCACCATGGGGCTTCTGGCCGTCCCCACCATGCTCAAATGGGGGTATCAGAAAGAACTGGCCACCGGGACCGTCTCGGCATCGGGCACCCTGGGCCAGATCATTCCGCCCAGCATCGTTCTGGTACTGATCGGAGACATCGTGGGGGTGCCGGTAGGGGATCTCTTCATGGGCGCGGTCCTTCCGGGATTTCTCCTGGTTGGGTTGTATATCCTTTACATTCTTGTGGCCGCCTTTTTCAGACCCGAAACCGCACCGGCGGTTCCGAAATCCGAACTGGCCGCTCTGACCCCCGCCATTCTTTTTCGGCGAATGCTGAAAGCGCTGTTTCCGCCCCTGTTTCTGATGGTGGCGGTTCTGGGGTCGATTTTCGCCGGCATCGCCTCCCCCACCGAGGCAGCGGCCGTGGGTGCGGTCGGAGCCACCCTGCTGACGATCGCCAACCGAAGGTTTAACCTGAAAATTCTGCAGCAGGTCATGGATTCCACGATGCAGCTGACCTGCATGGTCTTTATCATCCTGGTCGGAGCGGCCGCCTTCGGTCTGGTTTTTAGAGGGCTGGGCGGCGATGAGATCGTGCGGGAATTCCTGGGCGGCATAGCGGAAAACCACAGCAAGTATGCGGTGCTGGCCATCGTCATGGCGATCATTTTCTTCATCGGTTTTTTCCTCGACTTCATTGAAATCACCTTCATTCACGTTCCGGTTCTGGCCCCCATCATGCTCGAATTCGGATTCGATCCGGCCTGGTTTTGCATCCTCATCGCAGTCAACCTCCAGACATCGTTCATGACGCCGCCCTTCGGTTTTTCCCTGTTTTATCTGAAGGCCGTCACCCCGCCGGAAATCTCCACCGGTGATATTTACCGGGGAATCATCCCCTTTGTGTTTTTTCAGCTCATCGGCCTGTTGCTCGTGGTATTTTTTCCGATCCTGGTCACCTGGCTTCCGTCGGTAGTCTTCGGGCGGTAAGCGGGACCGGTGATCGGAATATCGGAAAGAGTCGGCAAAGGTACTGAATCAAACAACTCACATCAAGAAGGAGGGTGCTACATGGAAAGACGCGATTTTCTGAAGAAAACCGGAGCAGCCGCGGCAACCGTCGTCGCCGGGTCCGCAATCGCCGCACCGGCGGTTCTGGCCAAGGAAAAGACGTATCGATGGAAAATGGTCACCACCTGGCCGCCCAACCTTCCGGTCCTTCAGACCGGCGCCGAAAGGTTCGCCAAACGGCTGGAAGAGGTGACCGGCGGCAGAATCAAGATCCAGGTTTTTGCCGGCGGCGAACTGGTGCCGCCTTTCGGAGTGTTCGATGCGGTTTCCGACGGCACCGTCGAATGCGGCAGCGGCGCCGCCTATTACTGGGCCGGCAAGGTGCCGGCCGGTCAATGGTTCTCCTCGGTTCCCTTCGGACTCAATGCCCAGGGCATCAATTCCTGGTTCTACAGCGGCGGCGGTCTTGAATTGTGGGAAGAAGCATACGCCCCGTTCAACGTCATTCCAAGGCCCCAGGGCAATACCGGGGTTCAGATGGGCGGCTGGTTCCGCAAGGAAATGAAGACCATCGAGGATTTCAAGGGCCTGAAAATGCGAATCCCCGGTCTCGGCGGAAAGGTGATCGCCAAGGCGGGCGGCACGGTGGTTCTCCTGCCCGCCGGTGAAATCTTCACCTCTCTGGAACGGGGAGTGATCGACGCCACTGAGTGGGTGGGCCCGTTGCACGACCTGCGGATGGGTTTTTACAAGGCCGCCCAGTTTTATTATTATCCGGGATGGCATGAACCGGGCACCTGCCTGGAAGTCATTTTCAACAAAAAGGCCTATGAATCCCTGCCCAAGGAGCTGCAGGCGGCGGTCGATGCAATCGCCATGGAAACCAACTTCTGGAGCCTCAGCGAGTTCGAGGCCGGTAATGGGGCGGCTTTGCAGGAACTGATTACAAAGCACAAGGTCAACCTGGTCCGGTTTCCCGATGCGCTTCTGAACGACCTTCGCAAGCTGGCCAAGGAGACCCTGGAGGAAGAGGCTGACAAGGATGCCATGTCTAGAAAAGTTCACGAGGCATTCAAGAAATTCAAGGAACAGATCGGCGTCTGGGGCTCCGTCTCCGAAAAGCCCTATTACGATGTCATCGCGGACGAATACTCCCTGAAGGGGCAGTAAATAAGGAGCAATAATTCGAAGCCATTTCGAATATAAATTTTTATCTCTCAATTACGTAATCCGAACCGGCGCCGAGGATATCCTCGGCGCCGGTCTTTTCTCGCATCGAGTCCCCATGCCTCGGCCCGGGGCTTTTCTATGAAATCATGAAAATCAGAACAATCACCTTGACAACACCGGGTAAAGAAAATTAGATTGCGAATCTGGCGAAAATGAGGGTATGTATCAAATGCCCGAAAATCATACGGAAGGAGTTTTATCAATGAAACTGAAAATGATAGGTTTGGCCGGAATCCTGCTGCTGATCGCCGCGGCGGTTTGTTTCGGCGCTGAAAACGCGGCCCCGGATGCCGTCGCCGTTGAACCGGTCTTCGAATTCAAGCCGGTCCTGGACGGGGATGAGGTGGTCCATGATTACATGATTCAGAACAAGGGCTCGGCCGAACTGGAAATACAGCGGGTCCAGACCGGCTGAGGGTGTTCAGCGGCTTCGTTTACGAAGCAGATCCCTCCCGGCGGCGAGGGAAAGATCACCATCAAAGTCGATACCAGCGGATACGGCGGCAGAATGTTGTCCAAGAACATCACCGTCTACACCAATGATCCCCAAGATCAACAGCTCCGTCTGACCATTCGGGGGCATGTGAACAATTTCGTCACCATCCAACCCAGCCGGGTTCGGATGACCGGTGCGGCCGGGGACGAAATCAGAAGCACGGTGAAGGTGATTCCGGAAGAACAATATCCGTTCAAGATTCTGGAAACCAAAACCCTGAAAGAAGACAACATCAAGGTCACCCTGGATGAGGTCAAGGAAGGGAAAGAGATCGAATACCACGTGACGGTGGAAAATCTAAAGAACAAACGGGCCCGGTACTTCGATGCGGTCATCCTGAAAACCGACAGCGACATACGCCCGGAAATCAAGATCAGCGTCTACGGCAATATCTTTGACAGACCCGCTACCGGCGCCAACTGATCCGATGAAGGGTGTGCAAGCGGTCATCTTCGACTGCGACGGGGTGCTGTTCGATACGGCCCGAGCCAATCGGGCCTATTACAACCGCATCCGGTCGCACCTCAACCTGCCGAAGATGTCCGACGAAGAGTTCGCCTACGCCCATATGCACACGGTGGATGAGGTCCTGGCCCGGTTTTTTCCGGACCCCCGGGACCTCGACGCCGCCCGTTCCTTTCGAAACAGCCTCTCCTATGCCCGTTTTTTCAAGTATATGGAGATGGAACCCCACCTGATGGCGCTGTTGAAAAAACTCCGGCCCCGATACAAAACCGCCATCGCCACCAACCGGTCGGATACCATGGTTCCGCTGATGGCCGAGTTCGCGCTGGATTCTCTGTTTGACATTGTGGTCACTTCCCTGGATGTAAAACGGCCCAAACCCGAGCCGGACGAACTCCTTCGGGTACTGGCGCATTTTGATCTCGCGCCCGGCCAGGCGGTCTATGTGGGAGATTCTCCCTTGGACGAGATGGCCGCCCGAGCGGCTTCCATCCCCTTTGTGGCGTTTCAAAACCGGTCGCTGACAGCCGATCACCACATCGACACCCTTCAAGAAATGGAACGTCTTCTGGAGCTGTAAACCACAGTGCCCTATCTGCCCTGACCGCCGCTCCCGCGGTAAACGAGAAGCAAGCCTCTCGTATTATCTTCTTTTTTTCTTCTTTTCCTTTTTCCAATTGCCGAATTCGATGCGGCCGGTCCGTTGGCGGAAGAGGATGCGAAGGGGGGTTTCAGTGAGCCCCGCCTGATTTCGAATCTGATTGGTCAAATACCGTTTATAGGAAAAATGGACCGCCTCGGGATAGTTGACGAAACAGACGAAGGTGGGCGGTTTGGTCGATACCTGAGTGGCGTAATAGAACCGAAGCCGCTTGCCTTTGTGCAGGGGCGGTTCGTTTTGCAGTAAGGCCTTCTGAAGAATTCGGTTGAGCTGCCCGGTGCCGATGCGGGAGGCATACTGCTGATACACCGCCGCCACCTGCTTAAAGATTTTGGGCACCCGCTGACCGGTCATCGCCGAGATGGTCAGAATCGGCGCGTAGTTGAGAAATTTGGTCTCCATGCGCACCGCCTCCGTGAATTTGCGGGAAACCCCCGGCTCCTTTTCCACCAGGTCCCACTTGTTCAGCAGCAGAATACAGCCGCACCCGCGTTCATGGGCATACCCGGCGATGGTCACGTCCTGATCGGTGATCCCCTCATGGGCATCGATCACCACCAGGGCCACATCGCACCGCTCCAGGCTGTGAAGGGCCTTGATGATGGAAAATTTTTCGATCTTCAGGGAGACCTTGGATTTCCGCCGAATGCCGGCGGTGTCCACCAGAGAATAGGTGCGGCCGTCGATATTGCAGAGGGAATCGACGGCATCCCGGGTGGTACCCGGCAGATCGCTGACCACCAGCCGATCCTGCCCCAGAATTCGGTTGATGAGTGAAGATTTGCCGGCATTGGGTTTTCCCACCACCGCCACCCGAATCACATCCTCTGAAACGGCGGGAATTTCCGGCTGCGGAAGCGCCCGAATCAGATCATCTAAAAAGTCGGAAATGCCGTACCCGTGTTCGGCCGAGACCGGATAGGGATGGTCGATGCCCAGATCGTAGAAATCATGCAGCCGGTCCTCTTTGGCGGCATCATCGATCTTGTTGACTGCATAAAATACCGGCTTGTCGAGAGCGCGGACCATTCCGATCAGGTCGGCGTCAAAGGGAGAGATTCCGTTCTTACCGTCCAGCAGAAGCACCACCGCGTCGGCATCCGCCATGGCCTGTTGAATCTGTATCCGGATGGGCCCGGCAAAGGGGTCCCGGTCTCCCTGAATGAATCCGCCGGTATCCACCAGTATGAATTCGGTCTCGTCCCAATTGACGTCCCCGTAGATGCGGTCCCGGGTGACGCCGGGGAGATTGTCCACCAGGGCGTCCCTGGTCCGGGTGATGCGGTTGAAAAAAGTCGATTTGCCGACATTGGGCCGTCCGACGACGGCGACGATGGGTTTCATGGTATGCGGCTGCGCCCCTTTAGAATTCAATGCTGCCCGGTGTCCGGGGAAAGGGGATCACATCCCGAATGTTGCGGATCCCGGTTAAAAACATGAGGGTGCGCTCAAACCCCAGACCGAAACCGCTGTGAGGCACACTGCCGTAGCGACGGGAATCGAGATACCACCAGTAGTCGTCCGGGTTCAGGTGCATTTCCTCCAACCGGGCCTCCAGCACCGCCAGGCGTTCTTCCCGCTGGCTGCCGCCGATGATTTCTCCGATGCCGGGAACCAGTACGTCCATGGCGGCCACGGTTTCACCGTCGTCATTGACCCGCATGTAAAAGGGTTTGATGGATTTGGGATAATCATGGAGGATGACCGGCTTCTTGAAATGGTCTTCCGTGAGAAAGCGTTCATGCTCCGACTGAAGGTCTTTGCCGAAGGCGACCTCGAAATCGAATTTTTTCCCGGAATTTTTCAGGATGTCCACCGCCTCCCGGTACGGCAGCCGGACGAACTCCGATGCCATGACGTTTTCGAGGGTTTCCATCAGGGTCTTGTCCACAAACCGGGCGAAAAGTTCCACATCCTCTGCGCAGTTTTCGGTGATATGCCGGGTGAGGGATTTGATCAGGGTTTCGGCCAGGTCCATATTTCCGGTCAGGTCACAGAAGGCCATCTCGGGTTCCACCATCCAGAACTCGGCCACATGCCGGCTGGTATTGGAGTTTTCCGCCCGAAAGGTGGGACCGAAGGTATATACATCCCCCAGGGCCAGTGCGAACATCTCCGCCGACAACTGGCCGGAGACGGTGAGATTGGCCTCAGAGCCGAAAAAATCCCCGGAGTAGTCGATTTTTCCTTCCCGTTTGGGCACATGGTTGAGATCGAGGGTGGTGAGTCGGAACAGTTCCCCGGCCCCTTCGCAGTCGGACCCGGTGATGATCGGGGTATGAATATACGAAAACCCCCGCTCTTTGAAAAACCGATGAATGGCAAAAGCCAATTCGGAGCGGATGCGGAATGCGGCTCCGTATTTGTTGGTACGGGGCCGCAGGTGGGCGATGGTGCGAAGAAATTCGTCACTATGCCGTTTTTTCTGCAGGGGATAGGTTTCCGGGGCCATGTGAATGATCTCGATGCCGTCGGCCTGGACTTCCCACTTCTGCCCTCCGCCCTTGGAGG
>JAABSQ010000080.1 GCA_011390315.1 Desulfobacteraceae bacterium | reverse complement strand
GGGCCGGCCCCTGGCTGCGGGATGTGGCCGGGTTCGACCGGGCCGGGGTGGCCGCCACCCTGATGCTGGTCTCCGGGGCCATGGTGGTCAGCTTCGTCTTCCTGGGGACGGCGGCGGAGCGGCTGAGCCGCCGGGGGATACCGCCCATGTCGGTGGCGGCCGCCGGCATGGGCGGTTTTGCCGGGGTGCTGCTGGTGATCATTATGATGGAGCCGGTTGAATGGGCGGTTCCGGTATGGATTCTCTTCGGCTTTTTCGGCGCCTCGGGCATCCTGCCCTATGCGGTGCTGTCCCAGAGCTTTCCCGCCCATCTGGCGGGCCGGGCCAACACCGCCTTGAACCTCCTGGTCTTCGTGGCCGCCTTTTCCGCCCAGTGGGGAATGGGGGCGATCATCGACCGGTATCCCCCCACGCCGGCGGGCGGCTATGCGCCGGCCGGATATCAGGCGGCTTTTTCCACCCTGCTGATTCTGCAAATACTCACGATTCTCTGGTACTGGGCGGCGGGGATGGTGATGCGCCGTCGAGGCGACGGGGATGAGAGGTAGTCGGCGGCAATTGTGTTGATTGCAGGGCGGTCGCCGACGGCGGCGGGCGAGGTTTAGACTTCCCGGCATTCGGTATCGGATCGGAGCGACTCGGTATCCAACAGGGTGATCACGATGACGCTGCCCTTGCCGGGGGTGCTTCGAATCTTCATGTCGCCGCCCAGCAGCGCGATCCGCTCTCGAATGGACATGAGGCCGAAACCGGCGCTTTTTCGGGGCGCCCGGGGGTCGAACCCCCGCCCCCGGTCGGCGATGACCAGATGCACCCGGTCGTCGGTCCGGCGCAGACGCATCACGGCCTGATTCACGCCGGCATGCTTGACGATGTTGAACAGGATCTCCTGGGCCGCCTTGTACAGGAAGGCCCGAAGGGCCTCTCGGCCCAAGGTGACCTCACCCATGGTATCCACCTGAACGGCCAGCCCGTATTGGGCCTCCATCCGGCCGCTCAGCCATATGAAAATCTTTTTCAGATCTTTCTGGTATAAAACAGCCGGGCTCAGCTCATGGGCCAGGGTTCGGGATTTATGAACGGCCTCCGACAGCATTCGATCGATCTGATCCACCATCGGCTCTATCGACGGATTCGATGATGCGGCCTGCTCCCCCAGGTTGCCCAAGTGAAATCGGATCGCGGCCAGCTGCTGCTGAAGGTCGTCATGCAGCACGTCGGCCAGCCGTTTGCGTTCCCGGTTTTCCGCCTGAGACAATTCGAGGGTCAGTTCCTGAAGCTGTTGGGCTCGCTGGGCCAGTTCCCGACGCCCGTTTTCCTGTTCGGTGACGTCTTCCAGATTCAACACCAGAAATCGCACCGCCCCGGATTCATCCAGCAGCGGCGTCAGCTGCCAGTTCCAGTAGCTGACCGACTGATCCGGATCATCGGGGTAGGTAAAGGGCTTGGCCCGGGCGTAGAAAGCGGTTTTGGTTCGGACCACCTGTTCAAAGACGGCCCGGTTTCTTTCACGGGGATAGAGATCGAAATGGTTTTTGCCGACGTAAAAATCGGGATCTCGGCCCCCGACCCGGGCATAGCTTTCATTGACCCGAATGAACCGGAACCGGTGGTCCATAAACGCCAGCGGGGTGATGGTGTGTCGAAAGAAGCCTTCCAGCATTCGGGCCTGATCCCGGGCCTGCTGTTCGGCCTCCAGCCGGTGAATCACCTCGATGCGAAGCTGATCGACGGTGCCGGTCAGGGCTTCCGTCCGGGCGCGGACCTTTTCTTCCAACCGGTTGTTGAGTTCCCGAAGGGCCTCTTCCGCCGCGATCCGTTTGGAAATATCCTCATTGATGATGACCGCGCCGTCGATCCGGCCGGCCTCGTCCAGAATCGGTACTGCCGAATTGTGGATGATCTTGCGGTTACCGTCGAAACAGTCGATTTCGATGACTTCGTTGAGGCTGGTTTCGCCCTTTCGCACGGCCCGGACCACGGCCCAGTCTTCCGGTGGAATGGGTTCGCCGGAAGGATACCACCGGCCTTTGTACTCGTGGAATTCTTCGACCCCGACATACCGGGCCCCGGCCCAGATCCGTTTTGCCGCCGTATTGCCGTAAGTGATGGCGCCGTCCGGCTCGGTGAACCAGACCCCGATCGGCATGTGTTCGAGCATGGTCCGCATGCGGGCTTCACTCTCCCGCAGGGCCTTGGCGGAGGCGAGGGATTCCCGGGCGTGGTCTCGGGCCTTATCCCGGGCTTTGATCAGGCGGACGGCCAGGGAGGTGATGTTGGCCAGCTGCCGAAGGGCGACTTCGTCTTCAGTCGTAAACTCGCCGCCGCCGGCCTTGTCGCTGAGTACGATAAGCCCCGTAGGCCGCTGATCGGGGCCGATCAGCCGGGCGGCCGCCAGTCCGCGCAGCCGGGGATGCCCCTCGGGCCGGTTCCGGAGCATCGGTCTGCCCTGAAGGGCCGCATCGGTCAACCGAACGGACGGGGTTTTATAGATAAAGCCGAGGCAGGGTTCGGCATTCGGAAGGGAGAAATGGACCGCCGGGGGCGGGTCGGCAAGATCCTGGTCGAAGGATGTGGCCATCAGGTGCAGGACCGTGTCTTCATGGTGGCCGACCATCCCCAGGCGGGCCCCGGTGAGTTCCCGGGCCGCGGCCACGACCTTTTGCAGCAGGTCCGGCAGGTCGGTGGTGTCGAGCACCTGCTGGGCCACCTTGACCAGAACGACATGGCGTTTGAGAAGCTGGTTGCGCTCCAGGTCGACCTGTTTTTGATGGGTGATGTCCCGGCCGTAGAGGTTGGCGTAGCCCTGCCCGGGGATCGGGGTGATGGAAAAGGAGTAGCATACGGGATCGCACGGCACCTCCGCCTGAGTGGGATGGCCGGCGTTCAGGGCTTTTTCGACGTGCCGGCGAATCGGTTCCGGCGCCGCTTCGCCCGGTCGGCAGCCCCACCCTTTCAGCAGATTCGCGCTCGCTGCGTTGGCGTAGAGGAGGGTACCCCCTCGTGAAACCCGAAGAACCGGTGACGGGTTCTGCTCGGGGAATTCTGCAGGTTGGGCCGTGACGGCGTATTCCGGGCCCGCCTCTGTGGGTTTCGGCGGCGGTTCTGTGCGAGGCCTGCCGCCCACAGGCGGTTTCCCGGAAGGATCAACCATATGGATATCCATGCGTCATTCGGGAGGGACTTTCCCTGAATGACCTTTGCGGATAAGCGGTGCGCCTTACCCGATAATTTCGAGAATATACCGTTTGTTCTCTTTTCCCGAGGCGGCGTTGAGCAGGGTCCGCAAGGCATCGGCGGTGTGGCCGCCGCGGCCGATCACCTTTCCGATATCTTCTTTGGCCACTTTGAGTTCTAAAACGGTCGTCTGCTTTCCGGCGATCTCTTTTACCTCTACCGCTTCCGAATCGTCCACCAGAGCCTGTGCAATACGCTCAATCAATTCCTTCATCTCATCATCTCCTTCCAAATTGGCTGGCTGTGCCGGAACACCGTTGGCTGGCGTGTTCTCACTCTAGACCGAGATCAGGTATCTCATCAATAGCATTCCATTTCGACTGAAAATTATAGACTATTATAAACCGAATTGGCTACTTGACGCAACATTTTAATCTATTTCCTTATAGTGCGTCTCATATTTTCTTTTGGGGTTGACGATTTCGGCCTCCATTCCTATAGTCGCGCATCATTCTCGACTTGCTTTGAAAAGGAAAACCCAGGCATGAACCTGTACGCCAAAACCAATGTGAAGGTGCTGTTCGCCCTGACATTGGTCCATTTCACCGGGGATTTTTACAGCTCCTTTACGAGCCCGCTGTTTCCCCTGTTCGTTCAGAAGATGGGGCTCTCTCTGACCCAGGTGGGAACCATCGCCGGGGTCAACCGGCTGTTGGCCTTCATTGTTCAGCCGGCGGTGGGGTACCTGGCCGACCGGTACCAGACCCGGGCCTTTATCATGGTGGGGCTGCTTCTGCCGGTGGTTTTCATTCCGCTGTCCGGCATCGCCCTCGGGTTCTGGACCCTGATGCTGACGGTCTCGATCGGGTCTTTCGGCTCCTCCATGTTTCACCCGTCGGTGACCGGCATGGTGCCGGTCTATGCCGGCAGCAAGGCCGGGCTGTCCATGTCGGTCTTCAATACCGGCGGCACCCTGGCCTTCGCCCTGGGGCCGCTGTTCATCACCTGGTACGCGGCCCGCTTCGGGCTTTCCGCGGTGCCGGCCACCATGCTCCCGGGCCTGGCGGTGGTGGGGTATCTCTATCTCACGGTGCCCGCCCCCGTCAGTGAAGGGCTGCGCCACCTCGGCTTCTGGGGGTCGGTTAAAGAAAGCCTGGGCGACGCCTGGAAGGCCATCGCCCTGATCTGGTCCGCCATGGTGATTCGGGCGGTGGTGGGGCAGGCCTTTCTCACCTTCATTCCGGTGCTTTATGTGGAAAAAGGGTTTACCATCGTCTCGGCCGGGGTCATCTTTTCTCTGTTCACCGTGGCCGGCACCTTCAGCGGGCTTCTGGCCGGGTATGTCTCCGACCGGATCGGCGCCAAACCGGTCTTTCTCTTCTGCCATATCCTGATGGCGCCGGTGCTGTGGCTGTTTCTGCAACTGGAAGGGGGCTGGGTCTATCCCGGCGCCCTGCTGGCGGGGGGCGCGGTGCTCTCGACTTTGCCCCTGGGGGTGGTCATGGCCCAGTCCCTGGCGCCCAAAGGGCGCTCCATGGTGGCCAGCCTGATGATGGGCTTCGCCTTCGGGCTGGGCGGCCTTTTCTCGCCGGCGGTGGGCAAGTTCGCCGACCTGTACTCGGTGGAGGCGGTCCTGACCGTCCTGTCGGCGGCGCCGCTGCTGACGGTGCCGATCATCTGCTTTTTTCCGAGGAGAGAATCTCCTCAAGTATGAGATGGGAGATTTGGAATGAACAAAAAAAGGAGATTTTAACGAATGAAAAAACCGATTGAAAATTACTGGCGGATTCGTCTCAACAATCTCAAGGAAAAACTGGAGGAGAACAACTTCGAGGTGCATGTGGCGGATACCCTGGAATCGGCGCCCCGGGTCGTTCAGGAAGAAATCCTGCCCAAGCTGGAGGTGAAAACCCTGTCCTGGGGCGGATCGGTCAGCTTCGTGCAGAGCGGGTTGTACGAACAGCTCAAGGATGATTCGCGGTATGAGGTGCTCGATACCTATGACAAATCCCTGTCTCCGGAGGAGATGCTCGAACGGCGGCGGCAGAGTCTGCTGGTGGATCTGTTCATTACCGGCGCCAACGCGGTCACCGAGGACGGAATGCTGGTGAACCTGGACATGATCGGCAACCGGGTCGGCGCCATCACCTTCGGTCCCAGGCAGGTCATTCTCATCATCGGCCGAAACAAGATCGTACCGGATCTCGAGGCTGCCTTTCTGCGGGTGAAGGATTACGCCGCACCGGTCAACACCATGCGGCTGGACAAGAAAACCCCCTGCGTCAAAACCGGCCGTTGCGAAGATTGCAAAAGCCCCGACCGGATCTGCAATCACTGGACGATTACGGAAAAATCCTTTCCCAAGGGGCGGATCAAAATCGTTCTGGTGAATGAGGATCTGGGGTTTTAGGGAAGCGGCAGACCCTATCCTCGGCCCGGGGGGAATTCAGCAGCCAGGTATTCGGCCTTTTCGGTGGGAATCAGCTGCCGCATACACGCCGGGCAGGTGGTGGGGGTGAGCTGGGTGGGGAAAAATATCTGGAACCAGTGCTCATCTTTCACCCAATACCCTTTCGGGGTTTTGATTTTTCTGCATTGGGCGCAGATCGGCAGGATTAAATTTTCGTTTTCCAATTGTTTCTGAAAATCAAACATGAAGCCCCCTTTTTTTCCAAATGGAATGCGAGTCGGTCTGTTCGGGGTAAGAGGGGGTAGCCCATTGTCTGCGATCCCCCGGAAAATGAATCAGGACGCCTGTGCCCGGCAATCAACTTCCATACAGCTCTTTGAGCGGGGTTTTGAATAGATTCGGATAGAGCCGATGGGAGCAATCGGGGCAGACGCCGTAAAGGACCTTATGCCGGGCTTGGTTTTTAAATCCATACCTGTCTTCGATCCAGCCGCCGCCGCTCAGTTTGATCTTGTTGCACTGGGTGCAGGCGTGCAGGGTCTTCTTCGGGGCGGATAGGGTCTTTTTCATGGTTCCTCCTTTCTTAGAATGGTCGGGATTGTGCCATATCCTGAAGACAAAGAAAATCGGGGAAAACAGGATTTTTAGATTCGAAATCCCTTAAAAGTGAAGGGAACCGTTGCAAAGAGAAGGGGTCCTGCTTTTCAGCGGCTCATGCAGCCCCGAACCGCCTTCAGCAGATCCTCGGCGGGACCGCCCTTGGTGAGATAGGCTGCGGCGCCGGCCCGGCTCATGGCGGCCGCCGTGGATGCATCCCCGTGAACCGAGAGACCGATGATCTTCACCTCCGGGTTTCGGCCCAGGATGGCCCGGGTGGCCTCGATGCCGCTCATATCCCCCAGCGCCACATCCATGAGGATGACGTCAGGCTTCAGGAACCGGGTCTGGGCGATGGCCTGGGCTCCGTCGGCGGCCTCTCCCACGACGGAGATATCCGGTTCAAACCGGAGCAGCCCGGCCAACCCTTCACGCAGGAGTTCATGGTCATCCACGATCAAAACCCGAATCGACGCATTCCGCCGTTGAATGCGAACGGCATCGTTTCGGTCCGCGGCATTCGGTTCCGAGCCAAGCGGGTCCCGGCCGGAGGGAACCAGCAGGGAAATACGGGCGCCCCGCCCCGGGGCGGTGTCGATTTCCACGGCCCCGCCGATATGATAAAGCCGCTGCTGAATATGGAAAAGTCCGAAGGTGACCGCGTCCCGCCCCTGAATCTTGAGCTGATCGGTATCAAAGCCCCGGCCCTGGTCCTCCACCATGATCCGTATGCGGTCGTCCCGGGTCCGCAGAACCGTCAGGTCGGCTTTCCGGGCGCCCGAATGGGTGAGGGCATTGAACAGGAGTTCGCGCACGCATTCGAATACCAGGATTCGAATCTCCTCCCGGGCCGGTTCGGCCTGATCGTCGAACCGAAGCCGAACCATGAAATCGTGTTTTTTTTCCATTCGCTCCGCCAGCCAGTCGAAGGCTGCGGACAGGCCGATATGGTGCAGCACCGTGGGGCTGAGTTCCACCGTCAGGGACCGGGAGGCATCGATGGCATCCTTGAGCACCGCATTGGCGGATTCCGCCAGCTCGGCGGTATGGGACCCGCCGGGGTCGCTCAGAATCGCTTCCAGCTGAAACCGGGCCGAGGCCAGGAGCTGTTGAATGTGGTCGTGGAGCACCTCCGAAAGGTATTTGCGCTCCTTTTCCTGGGTCCGGCTCACCTGGGCGGTCAGGGCCCGCAGTTGATCGGCCAACCGTTCCACCTCGGCGGTGCGTTCGGCCACGCGTACCTCCAGAGACTCATTCAAGGTCTGCAGCTGCTGCTGGCTTTCTCGAAGCGCCGCATGGGCGAGGTGGCGGTCGGTAACGTCCCGAAAGGTGACGATCACCATCAGGATCCGCCCTTCGCGATCGTAAACCCGGGTTCCGCCGTAGGAGCCGACCCAGGTCTTGCCGATGTCCTTTCGGGTCACCCGCACATCATAGGCGGTCAACACCTCTCCGTTGATGATTCGCTGAAAGGGCCACTGCTCTTTGGGCAGCGGGCGCCCGGCCAGATCATAAATCTCGAACAACTCTCTGATCTCCGGATATGACGGCGGAATGGCCGCCGCATCTTCATACTCCCAGATGTTGAGGGCCGCCCGGTTGATGTTGATCAGGTTTCCCCGGGAGTCGAACACGACCAACCCCTCGGTCATTTGGCAGAAGAGCGCATTGAACTGCGCCAGGTGTCGTTCATTCTTGCGGAATTCTTCCTGAAGCGCCACTTCCGCCCGCTTCCAGTCGGTGATGTCCTGAACGACGGCAAAGAACAGGCGAACCTTTCCGGTCTCATCCCGAATGCCGCTCAAGGTGAGATTCGCCCAGAACCAGGAGCCGTCTTTTCGAATATAGCGCTTTTCAAGAGAATACGAAGGGATTATCCCGTTCACCAGCCGGCGGTACAGAGCGAGGTCGGCGTCGACATCCTCCGGATGGGTAAATTCGGGAAAAGTCATTTCCAGAAGGGCTTCTCTGGTATATCCGAGCATATTGCAAAAAGCATCGTTGACGGCGACGGGGCGGCCTTCCGGAGAACCGTAGACCATGCCGACGGCAGCCTGTTCAAAGGTGGCGCGCAGGTGTTCCCGATTATCCATCAGCGCCTTTTCCATTTTATCGGGGGATATATTTCCATCCCTATTCCGTATCGTCTGAGAGCGTTCGAAACCGGGAAAGTGGATGTCCGGCCGGGTCGGTCCCTCGGCCGTGGGATTCAATTCCGGGTGTTTGCTTCGGTTTTCCTCATTCATGATGGATAGCCTTTTACCTGGAACTGTTCTTTGTTTCCTGAGAAATAACCACTTTTTAATGGTAAGTGACATACATTTTCAGTTTATTGGATAGCCCATTTACCGAATGGAAGCAATCGGGGAAAGGATGAAATTCGGCTTCGGAATCCCTGATAATGTGAAAAATTACCGCATTTTGAGGCTTTCAGAGTCTCAAAACGG
>JAABSQ010000079.1 GCA_011390315.1 Desulfobacteraceae bacterium | reverse complement strand
GGCTTGCGAAACCGGAAGCAACGGTATAGATAACAGAAAACCCGATCCACCCCATTGCATCGGTCTGTGAATCATGGAATTGATGATCCGGTGATTCAATGATCCGATTTTTTCTCAAGGAGGAGAACCATGCCGACCGTAATGATCCGCTCTGCCGATTATGACACCGTTCGAGATGCCGTGGACGAGGCCTTTGCCCTGTTTCCCCTTGAACTCGCCGGAAAGCGGGTGTTGATCAAACCCAATGTGCTGCGGGCCTCGACGGCCGACGAGGGCATCGTCACCCACCCCACGGTGCTCAAAGCGGTGATCGATAAAGTGGCGGGGATGAATCCGGCGTCTCTGATCGTGGGCGACAATCCGGGGCTGTTCAACTACGGGGCCAACGAGGAGAGTTTTGAAAAGACCGGGCTGATGGCGGCCGCCGGGAGCTGCTACCGGAATATCGGGGATGAATCGGTCCGGGTCGATTTCGATTCCCGGTTCATGGCGGCGGTGAGTCTGTCCAAGGCGGTGGCCGATGCCGACGTGGTGATCAGCTTGCCCAAGTTCAAGACCCACGGCCTGACGGTGATGACCGGCGCGATAAAGAACAGCTACGGCATTCTGCCCGGGGCCCAGAAGGCCAAACTCCACCGGCTGGCCGGCGCCCCCGAGCGGTTCCATGAGCTGGTGGTGGAGGTGTTCAAGCTGCGGGTTCCGGATCTCTTTATCATGGACGCGGTGGTCGGAATGGAAGGCAACGGTCCGGCCTCCCCCGACCTGCGGAAGATCGGGCTGGTTCTGGCCGCCGACAACGCCGTGGCCATGGATGCGGTGGTCGCCGCCATGATGGGGCTGGACCCGGGCCGTCTGCGGTTTCTTCAAAAGGCTCGGGAGGACGGTCTGGGCGAATTCGACCT
>JAABSQ010000078.1 GCA_011390315.1 Desulfobacteraceae bacterium | reverse complement strand
CCGGATGAGCCTGCTGCATGCATCGGCCGGTGGCGCACCGCTCATTCTGGCAGTCGGAGGTTTTGAAATGATTGTAGCATTTGCTTCCGGTCACCGCCTCGGGAGAGAGCCCGGTCAGGGAAGCTGCCACCTCATTGATATAGAGGATGGTGAAATCCCGATCCACGATAAAGGCCGGGGCGGGCATGGAATCGAGGTGGCCCACCAGGGAGTCGATGATTCGGTTCATGCCCCGAATGATTTCGGCATATTCGCCCTGATGCTTGTTCGCGTCCGCCCGCACATCGAGCCGTCCGGCCACCGCGGCCCGGGCCAGCAACTCGGCTTCGGCGGCCAGGGAACCGATGTTCTTTTTCATGGCCGTCAGGCCGGCATGGACCTGGTCGTCTTCCGAAGCCTTCCGGAAATCGGCCGCCATGTTTCCGGCCGCCAGGTCTCTGATGGAGACAACCAGGTTTTCGAGCCAGTCATGGAGTTCGTTGACCGTCGCCTTCATCTCCCGGTGCCGCCCCTCACAGGAGACCTCCACCTTTTCCCTCAGATCTCCCCGACGAAGCCGGCCGAGCACCCGAAAGACCTCGTCCAGCGGAGCCAGAGCCGCATCCAGGACCGAATTGACTGCGGACAGGGCCTCCCGGCCGCCTCCCCGACCCCGATCCGCATCGGTCCGGCTGTCCAGGTTACCGTTTCGAATCTCTTGAGCCAGCCGTCGAATCTCCTCTAACAGGATTTCATCCCCCTTTTCCATCTCATCCCATTTTCCGGCCAGGACTCCGAACTCATCCCGCCGGTCCGAGTCGATCCGGCCCGCTTCCGTCGTCCGAACCCCGGCGGCCGCCGCAATCAGGCATTTCAAGGGCCGGGTGACGCTCAACACCGCCAACCGGGCGATCAGGACGCATATCAGGATCATGAAAACCACGACCCCGGTCAGAAGCAGGCGCCGGTCTTCCAACCCGCCGCCGGCGGCCAGAGCGAGGGTCCATATCTGTACCAGGGTCAAAATTCCGATCACCGCCGCAAACCCGAACCCCAGGCGAGTACCGGCGGAATAGTGTTTGAACTGCATGGGCTCTCCTTCCCTTCTTTTCCTAATTGACTTCGAAATGCATCGTGGATTCAATACAGCATGGTTCAATACTTTCGATATTAATATTTATCGCAGCGGCGCCCGGGCATCGGTGCCGCTCTTTTCTGAACCCGGGTAGTAATCGGAATGCCAATAATTGGCAGATCTCGTCCCGATTTTTGGATCGAAACGCAACCCTCGGGTCGCCCTCCGCAATGGTCCGGGTGACCCGAACCGCTTCATCCATCGATTTTATGAAATTATTCCCTGATACCGCGGCGGCAATCGCCCCCACCGGAAAGACGAGCAGAGCGATGCCGATCATTCCGCATTGGGTCAACCCCGCCTGGCCGGCCGTTTCAGCCTTCTGATAGGCAAGGCTTCCCCTGAAGCTTTTTTTGCACGTTTCGTGCCGCCTCTATCATATTCTCCTTGGCCGCATCCTGCCGGCTCATCTAATATTTTTCAAAAAAGCTGTCCGGGGAGTCCTCCTTTTCAGCGACATCGATCTTGATATCCTTTTTATAAGAATTTTCTTTCTTCGTCGAGAGTTTTTTGCTGTTCTTCCCTTTTTTTCCGGTCGAAAATTTCAGCGGCTCGACCGGCCGCGGCTGAGATCCCGAAGGGGTATGGAAATTTCCGGACACGACGGCATCCGCTTGTTCCACCTTGAAAAACCGCATAATCTCCCGAAGATGTTGCGCCTGAGCGGAAAGCTCCTCGGCGGTGGAGGCCTGCTCCTCCGAGGTCGAAGCCATCTCCTCGGATGCGGAGGAGTTTTGCTGGATCACCGAGTCGAGCTGCTGAATCGCCTGGTTGACTTGGGATGCACCGGTATCCTGCTCTTTGGAGGCGGCGCTGATCTCCTGGACGAGTTCGGCGGTCTTTTCGATATCCGGCACCAGGCGGTGCAGCATCTCACCGGCCTCCTCCGCAATCTCCACGCTGGTTCCGGAAAGGGTGTTGATCTCTTCGGCCGCGGCCCGGCTCCGCTCCGCCAGCTTGCGCACCTCCGAGGCCACCACGGCGAAGCCTTTGCCGTATTCGCCGGCCCGGGCCGCCTCGATGGCGGCATTCAGCGCCAGAAGATCGGTCTGCCGGGAAATTTCTTCGATAATCGAGATTTTTTTGGCGATCTGCTTCATGGCCGAAACGGTTTCTTCCACCGCCTTTCCGCCTTTGCGGGCATCTTCAGCCGATTTCAGGGCGATTTTTTCAGTCTCCATGGCGTTGTCGGCGTTCTGCCGAATATTGGAAGCCATCTCTTCCATGGAGGCGGAGGCCTGTTCGGCCGAGGCCGCCTGCTCGGCAGCCCCCTGGGACATCTGTTCGGAACTGGCGCTCAATTCCTGGGAGCTGGAACTCATCTCCTGGCTTCCCCGGGCCACATGATCCGCGGAGAGTTTAACCTCCATGACGATTTCCCGAAGGCGGGCGACCATCCGGCGCAGGTCATCCGCCAGGACCCCGATCTCGTCCCGCTGATGCACATCGATATCGGCCTGAAGATCCCCACGGGCCACTTCCCGTGCGAAGGAGACCCCCTTCAGCAGGGGCGAACTGATGCCTCGGGCCACCAACAGCGCAAAGATCGCGACCAGGACCCCGATGATCAACCCGGAAACGGCGATCTGAAGGATCAATCGCCGAATGGGAGCCTTGACCTCCTGCTCGTCGATTTCGGCCAAAAACGCCCATTTTACCCCTCCGATCGTCACCGGGGCATAGGCGGAAAGCACTTGAGCGCCCATATAATCGGTAACGATCTCCGCACCCGAATCTCCGGCCAGGGCTTTTTTCACCGCCTCGGAATCGACCCGGCCCCGGGACGGGTTGGCAAAAGATCCTTTCACCGAATGGTAGGTGGGCTCCTTTCGGGCATCGGACCGCATCAGATGATCGGACCCTACCAGATAGGTTTCGCCGGAAGCACCCATACCGGTTCGCTCCTGCATAATGGCGTTAATGGCGTCCAGGGACAACTGAAGGGCCACCACCATCTGAATCTCGCCGTCCTGAAGGATGGGACGGGCGATAAAGGCGGCCGGGTCGTTGTTGCTGGGGGCATAGGGGCGGAAATCCGCAAAGCCGAATCGCCGGGTTGCCATGACCGTTTTTACGAGTTCTCCGAGATTGCTTTCGGCGTACTTGCCGGTGAGTATGTTGGTCTGGTAATCGGCCTCATGAATCACCGTATAAAAGATCTCCCCCCGGGGATGAATCAGAAACAGATCATAATAATGGTAGACTTGAATATAATGGGAGAAAAAGTCTGCCAGATCCCCCTCCTCTTTGGGGACGATCGCCTCTTCGATATCCATTTTGGTGATGCAGGCCCAGTCGAGACCCGGAATCTTCAGCGGATCATAGGAGACCAGGACCAGTTTTCCGTAACTATCGGTAAAGACGTCTTTTCCCGATTTTCCGGAAAGGGCCGCTTCGATATAGGGGGTGGAGATTTCATATCCGATGACGTAGCTTCCGTCTCCCATGGTTTTCATATCGCTTCGAAAGGCGATCTTGTCCCGGTGCTTTCCCACCAGGTAGGTCTCCCCGGATTCGCCCATCCCGGCCCGCTTCTGGACGATGTCGTGGACGGGATCG
>JAABSQ010000077.1 GCA_011390315.1 Desulfobacteraceae bacterium | reverse complement strand
TTGATTTCCCCGGCGAACCGGGGCGCCGATAAAGGCCGAAAACCTGCCGCCGGAGGGTCCATAGGGCTCATAGTCCTGAATGGCGAGGCCGTTCAGTGCCTTTTCAAACAGATGACCCAAGGGGCCGGCCTTCAACATGCCGGTTTGAACGTTTTGTCCGAGGTCGGATTCCTTGGCGACCGTGTAAATCACCTCCCCGGCGGAGTCGATCAAAAAAAGATCATAATAGCCGTATGCAGCGGCATACCGGTTGAGCCAGTCTCCGAACCGCTTTTCGGCATCCAGCCAGGCGGCGGCGCCGACCCGGTCGCCTTCATACCCGTAGGCCGACTTGAACTCCTGAAGGGCCTGAAAAATGGTATCGCTGGCCGCCAGAACCTCCACATCGGAAATCCGCTTTCGGAAATAATCTTCCAGCTGAGCCCGTTTGATCTCCTGAACCGTGGCCAACTGCTGAAAAGCTTCTCGCCGCAGGGCTTCGACGGTCTGAATCAGCACCGCCATATCCCCTTCCCGTTCACTGAAAAACCGTTCGATCTGTCCTTTTTTAATCTCCCGAACGGCCCGGAGTTCTTCGTAGGATTTTTCCATGAGGGCGTCGGTGCCGAGAATGCTGCTCCAAACCCCCACCACCACCAGAGGAATGAGCCCGGTCAACAGAAAAAGCCCGATCAACTTCGGTTTCATCGGTATGTCTTTTAAACGCCTCATTGCATGCCCCCCATTTGTTCTGAACGGTTCAATGCATTGCAATCCCCTCGTTCTGGACCAACCGGACGATCTGGGCCACATCCAGAATCAGCGCCACGGTGCCGTCCCCCAGAATGGTGGCTCCGGACATATGGCGAATGTCTTTGTAGAATTTGCCCAGCCCCTTGATCACGGTCTGGTGCTGTCCGATGACCACGTCCACGGCGAAACCCACCCGGTCGCCGTTGGATTCCACGATCACCACCTTTTCGATTTCCGGGCGGCCGCCGTTGATTTTAAACAGGTCCCGAAGGCTGACGAATGAGATCAATTCTCCCCGAACATTCATCATTCGCCGCTCCCGGGCCTTGTCGGCCTCCTCCCGGGTCAGTTCCACGCATTCTTCCACCGAGAGCAGCGGCAGCACGTATTCCTCCTCGCCGATCCGCACCAGCAGGCCGTCGGCTATGGCCAGGGTCAGGGGCATCTTCAGGGTCAGGGTGGTGCCGACGTTCTTTGTGCTGCGGATCTCCACCGATCCCCGCAGGCTTTCCACCCGGCGTTTGACCACATCCATCCCCACTCCGCGTCCGGATACCCCGGAAACCTGTTTGGCGGTGGAAAATCCGGGGGTGAAGATGAGGGAGTGAATCTCGTTTTCACCCAGTTCGGCATCCGAAGGGATCAACCCCTTTTCCACCGCTTTGGTGAGAATGGCGTCGGTATCGAGGCCGGCCCCGTCTCCGGAAATATGAATCAGCACATCCGATCCGGAATGCTCGGCGGCCAGGCGGATGGTCCCCTGCCGGGGTTTGCCCAGGGCTTCCCGAACTTCCGGCGGTTCGATGTCGTGGTCGAGGGCGTTTCGAAGGATATGGATCAGGGGATCATTCAGCTGCTCCAGGACGTTCTTGTCCAGCTCGGTCTCCTCTCCCTCGGTGACCACCGCCACCTCCTTGCCGAGATCGTTGGAGAGGTCATGGATCAGGCGCTTGAACTTTCGAAAGGTATTTCCCACCGGCAGCATTCGAATGTTCATTGTGCTGTCGCGCATTTCACCGGAAAGCCGCTCCACCTCTTCGGCGATGGAGGTCAGCTCCGGGTCCTGCTGAAGGGCGGCTTTTCGGGTGAGCCGGGCCTGAACGGTCACCAGTTCTCCGGCCAAATCCACCAGGGCATCCAGCTTCTCGGCCGCCACTCGAATGCTGGAGGAATAGATCAGCGACTTGCGGCGGCGGTCGGCTTCCCGCAGGTGCTGCTGTTCCACCAGGGCCGATTCCAGGGTATCCCGGTCCACCGCCTTGGCCTCCAGCAGCATTTCGCCCACCCGTTTTTTTCCTTTGAGCACCTTTTCGATCATATCGGGAGATACCGCGCCGTGCTCCACCAGAATCTCTCCGAGTCGTTTGCTCATCTCTTGGGTCTGGGCCGAATCTCCGCGGTCGAGGATGCGGATGTCCAGCGTGCAGTGGTCCTCCACAAAGATAAAGACGTCCCGAATCGCATTGATGCTTTCATAGGTGCTCAAAAAGATATCCCATTGGAAAAAACAGGATTCCGGCTCCAGTCGATCCAGAGGGGGGATTTTGCCCGTGTGAGCGATCACCTCGCACGGACCGAAGGACCTCAGTTCGTCGATCAACAGAAGCGGATTGGTTCCGGTGGTGAAGATGTCGGGCTCCGGTTTGAATCCGATGCGATAGATCACCCGGGGCCTTTGCACCGCCTCGTCCGCATAGAGATCCTCATCCGTTTCAGCCTCCCGGTCCGGGGCGGCTTCCGGAAGCATTTCCTGAAAAGACCGGACGATGGTTCGCTCCTCCTCCGGATCCACCGTCTCATCGTTGACCATCTTCTTGATCAGGTCACAAGCCGTCAGGGTCAGATCCACCATTTTTTTCGAAACCGTCAGCTTTCCGTCCCTCACCCGATCGAAAACGGTTTCGATCTCATGGGTGAAAGCGGCGATGTCATCGAACCCGAACATGGCCCCGGACCCTTTGATGGTATGCAGGCATCGGAACACATGGCCGATCAGTTCCATGTCGTCGGGCATCTGCTCCAACTCGAGCAGGGAGGATTCCAGGTCCGCAAGCAGATCAAAGGCCTCCTCCCGGTACACACGCTTATGGTCTTCCATGACAAAACTCCTTGGTTGACTGGGTCACTATAGATCAGAAGAAAATCCTTACAAAGACGCGGATATATTCTCATACCATGCGGAGAGGAAATTGCAAAAGATTTTACTGTACAAAATAAATGAATTTCCTTTAAAATCTGTAAAATAAAAACGGAAACCGAATCTTCCCATTCCCCGAGCAAAGGAGGACCCCATGATGCGTGACAACCGACAAGCGGCGGTATTGGCGGCTTTTGCCGCCGATTCCCTGGCCCTGGGACCCCACTGGATCTACAACACCGATACAATCGAATCCGAATTCGGCCGGGTCGATTCGCTGGCGGCGCCGGGATCGAATTCTTTTCACAAAACCAAAGAAAAGGGAGATTTCACCCACTACGGCGACCAGATGCTGGTGCTGCTTCGCTCCGCAGCAGAAAAAAAAGCCTTTGATCTCAAGGATTTTTCAACCCGGTGGCGGCGACTTTTTGAAGATTACGACGGATATATAGACGGCGCCACCCGCAAAACACTGGCCAACTATGAAAAAGGCAAAGGGCCGAAGGAGGCCGGTTCCCCGTCCAACGACTTCGCCGGGGCCGCCCGAATCGCCCCCCTGGTCTGTTTGTATTCCGACGACCCCGACCGGTTCGCCGAGGCGGCCCGATCCCAGACCGCCATGACCCACCATGACGAGGCGGTGATCGACGCATCGGCCTTTTTCGCAAGGGTGGTCTGTTCGGTGCTTGAGGGGGCCGGACCGACCGCGGCGATTCAAGAGACCGCGGAATTGGAGGCATTTTCCATGTCGCCCGTCTCCATGTACATCGAACCCGGCCTCAAATCCAAAGATGAAGACACCATTGCGGCCGTAAAACGGTTCGGTCAGGCCTGCGAGGTCGATCAGGCCTTTCCGGCGACGGTTCACCTGATCGCCAAATACGAAGGCGATCCGAAAGAGGCCCTGATTCAATCGGTCATGGCCGGCGGGGACAGTGCGGCCCGAGGCAGTGCGGCCGCCATGGTGTTGGCCGCTCACTCAGGCATGGATGCCGTGCCCCGGGCATGGGTCGAGGGGATGAACCGAATCGACGAGATTCGATCCCTGATCGATCGAATCGGGTAAGCCGCCCTTCGGAATGGGCGCCTCGCCCATTCCGCCCCACTCCCCGTCCTTCAAAAAAAAACCGGTAACAATCCCTTTCCTTGATCGAAGGCTTTCCTTAGGTTGAAAAATTGCTCGAATTTAAATAAAATACCCCATTTTGTATGCTGTATACGAAAAGCGGCATCGTTAATTGTTCACCAAACCAAGCATCGGAGTGAAAAGGTCCATGAAGTCTATGAATTTCAGGAAAAAACTATTGTTCACGATCATTCCCGTCTCCATCCTCTGCATCGCCGTCCTCACCATCGTCACCAATCATATGGCCACCGAAAACGTGCTGACCCAGCAAAGAATCAACATGCGAAACAGCGTGGAGAAGACCCTGGATGAACTGACCTTCTGGGTCGAAAAGCATGTCCAGTCAGCACTTCTGCTGGCGGATATGGAAGCGTTTCATTCTCTCCTGAGAGGCAACGACCCGGAAGCGGCCCGGGCGAAACTGACCGCCTATGAAAAGAGGTTTCCTTCTCTGGAGACCATTTTCATCGCCGATGCCCGAGGAAAAATCCTGATGGATGCCACAGGGGGAAAATCGGTGGGTATTGAACTCGACCGAACGGCCGGATTCCAACGCAATTTTGAAATGGCCCAAAAGGGAGAACCCCATGTCAGCGACGTCTATCGCTCCCCGGTGACCGACAAGCCGGTCACCCTGATCACCGCGCCGATTCTTATCGACGGAAGGGTTGCGGGAATCCTCGGCACGCCGGTGGACATGGATCATTTTTACGAATCTTATCTCGGGAAAGTCAGGACCGGCCAGAACGGTTATATTTTCATGATGGACGATCGGAACATCCTGGCCCATCCGGATAAAAGCCTGGTGATGTCGACGCCGGTGAATGAATATGATTTCGGCCGGCAGATTCTGCAAAAGGGCCATGGCTATGTCTCCTATACCTGGCAGGGAGACGCCAAAACCGCCTATGCCGCCCTCTATGAACCCAAAGGCTGGTATCTGGCGGCCACCGAAGTGAAAGAGGATTTCCTTTCGGCGGTGGAAAAAATGCGATGGATTTCCCTGATTCTTCTCTGCGTCTCCACAGCTCTGATTTCCGGAGCGGCCTGGTTCATCACCCGCAATGTCTACCGGGTGATTCACGGAACCGCCGTCGATCTTGAGGAGATGTCCATCCAGTTGGTTTCGGCATCCGGACAGATCACCTCTTCCAGCCAGCAGCTGGCCGAGGGCTCGTCGGAGCAGGCCGCTTCTCTGGAGGAGACCTCGGCATCTCTGGAAGAGCTCTCCTCCATGACCCGCACCAATGCGGACAATGCCGATCATGCCCGAAAAATCGTTCTGGACGTCACCCAAGACATGAACGAAGCCGAAAACAGCATGGCCCGGCTGACCGATGCCATGCGGGAGACCTCCTCCGCCAGCGAGGAGACCCGAAAGATCGTCAAAACCATCGATGAGATCGCCTTTCAGACCAACCTGCTGTCTCTGAACGCGGCGGTGGAAGCGGCCCGGGCCGGCCAGGCCGGAGCCGGTTTCGCCGTGGTGGCCAATGAGGTGCGGAACCTGGCCATGCACGCGGCCACCGCCGCCAAAACCACGGCCGAGTTGATCGAGCAGACGGTCCAAAAGATCAACGAAGGCGCCGGACAGGTGAGCCGAACCAATGAGGCCTTCATCAAACTGATCGCAGGCGCCGGAAAGGTGGAGGGGCTCATCGGCGAAATCGCCGTGGCCTCCGGTGAACAGGCGGAGGGAATTGTTCAACTCAATACGGTGGTGGCGGAGATGGACAAGGTGGTCCAGAGCAATGCGGCATCCGCCGAAGAATCGGCCTCATCGGCCGAGGAAATGAATTCCCAGGCGGAAATGATGCAGGGGGTGGTGAATCAACTCCTGTTGATCCTCGGAAAAAAACGAAACGGCGGAGGGAAGCTCAAGCAGATCGAGGCCGGACGGGGTTCATCCCTCCGGAAAAAAGAAGCGCCGAACCTTTCGGAAACACACCGGAGAGAGGGAAAAACAGGGAAATCCGCCCCATCTGCCCGCTATTCGGGTCTGGAAAAACGGCCGGATGAGGTGATTCCCTTCGGGGAGGATGAATTCAAGGATTTTTAATCCTCGGAAGAACGGGCCCGCCAGGCTCGAATCGCCTTTACCACCCGGGGATGGATGTGGTTCACCAGCACCCGATACCCTTCGGCATTGGGATGGATGCCGTCCTCCTGGTTCAGGGTGGGATCTCCGGCCACCCCCTCCAGGAAAAAGGGGATGAAGACGACCTCGAACTGCTCGGCCAGGGCCGGGTAAACGGCGGCAAAGGCATCGGTGTATTCCCGGCCCAGATTGCGGACCATCCGCATACCGGCCAGGACCACCGCCACATCGTTTTTTTGAAGGATGCGGATGATCTCCGCGATATTCTCCCGGGTCACCTCGGGGTCCACCCCCCGAAGCCCGTCATTGGCGCCGGTCTCCAGAATGACGATATCCGGTTCCAGGGTCAGCATCCATTCGGTCCGGGACCGGGTGCCGCTGCTGGTCTCTCCGCTGATTCCCGCATTGATGACCTGAAAAGAAAACCCCTCGGCCTGAAGTTTTTCCTCCAGAAGCGCCGGATAGGCCCGGTCCTGCGGCAGCCCGTAGCCTTCGGTGAGGCTGTCGCCCATGGCCACGATGGTCCCCTCGTATTCCGTTTTTTCCACCGGCGGGGGCGGCGTACCGTTCGGCGCCAGGGCTTCGGGTTTCCGGTCGCATCCGGTGAGCAGAAATCCACCGACCCATAAGGCCGCGGTTATCAGAGCCGATATCCTGTGCAGGTTGCACCGCTGTATCATTCCCTATTCCTCCGTCTGTTCTCTCAAAAAAATGACCGGACGTTGTTTCAAAATGGAAACGGATGCCGACAATCCGACCCCGATCACCAGCAGGACGGTAGCCAGGACCATCAGCAGGCTCGCCGCCGGGTTGGGCCGATAGGCGATGTCGAAGACCCGGGCGCTGATGATCCAGCTCCCTGCCTGGGAAATCACCAAAGCCAGCAGAGCGCTGATGAGCCCGATGGCCAGATTTTCCAGGGCGAAGACGGTCAGCACGAACCGCCCCTTGGCCCCGAGAATCTTGAAATAGACCGCCTCCTGAATTCGGGCGAACCGGGTGGCCAGAACCGAACTGATAATGATCAGGACTCCGGCGATGATGCTGAAAATGGTAAAAAACCGAATCACCAGGGAAAACCGATGGACGATATCGGCGAAGGCGGCGATGGTCTGGGTGACGTCGACGGCGGTGACATTGGGAAACCGGGTGATGATTCGGTTCTGAACCGCCCCGATCTCGTCCCGGTCCACCCGAACGGCCGTAAAAATGGATTGGGGGGCCTTCCGGAGCATGGAATCCTCGGGAAAGACAAAATAGAAAAACGGCTTGATCGACTCTTTGGTGCGGGTTCGAATGCTGGAGACGGCCGCCTCCACCGGCACCCCCTGAATGTTGAACCGGATGCGGTCGCCGATCGCCATCGGCTTCATCTCCACCACCGTGTCCAGAACCGAGACCTGAAGGCCCTCCAGGTCTTCTCGAAACAAAGAATCGCCGACCCGCATGGCTTCATCCTCCAGCAGATAGTCCCGATAGGTGAGGTTAAAGGGCCGGGCCAGGTTGTCGCCCCGCCGCTTGCGCTCCTGTTCCCGGTCGATCCTCTCACCGTTGACGGAGACCAGCCGGGACCGGATCACCGGATAATACCGGGGCGTCATTCCCAGAGTGTCGGAAAATGCATCCACCTGATCCGGCTGAATATCGATGAAAAAGAGGTTGGGAGCATCCGCCGGATAAGACCGGACAAAGGCGGCGTCGAGGTTCTCCTCCACCAGGTAGATGGAAAAGACCACCGCCAGGGCCGCGCTCAGGGTGATGATCACCGCCCGGGTGGCGTTTCCGGGGCGGAACAGCCCCCGCAGGGCCTGTCGAAGGGCCAGGGACCGGATCGGCAACCGCCGCACCCCGAAGAGAATCCCCTGGGTGGCCAGGCCGGTCAAGACAATCAGCCCCACGATCCCCAGCACGAAATAAGAACCGATCTTCATATCCTTCAGCTGCCACAGGACCATCCCCACGAAAAACAGAAAAATGATCAACGCCGCCAGATAAAAGGGAGCGGACCGACGATTTTCAGCCGATTCCTTGCGAAAAACGGCACTGGGCTTGATCTCCCGCAGGTGATGCAGGGGAATGAAGGCGAAAAGCGCCACCACCAGAATCCCCAGAACGAGGCCTTCCAGGACCGCCCGCCAGGAGATGACCAGGTGGAGGTTTTCAGGCAGAAGGTTTCCGAAAAAAAGCGGCAGGGAATACTGAAGTCCGAACCCGAGGATCAGGCCCAGGGCCGTTCCGATCAGCCCCAGCACCGCCACCACCGCCAGGTAGTGCCCGACCACGAAGGGGCCGGTGCCGCCCACCGCCTTTATGACGGCGATGGTTCTTTCTTTTTCCTTCAAAAGCGCGGTCAGGGCGCTGCGAATGCCGATCCCCGACAGAAGCAGGGTGAAGATGGCGATGAGGGCCAGAAAGAAGAGGAAGTTGTCGAAAAAGCGTTTGATTCTGGACCGGGCGGTTCGATACGTTTCCACCCGTTCCTGCCCGGCCACGGCCGCCGACCGCAGCTTCTCGGCCGTCCGCTCCAGGTTGGTTCTTTCGGGTAATTTGAGCATCAGGTAATACCCGACCCGGCTGCCCCGCTGAAGGAGGTCGAGCTTTTCCAGATCCGCGATGTCGATAATGACTCTGGGGCCGAAGGAGAGAAAATTGACCGGCCGATCCGGTTCGCGGGTGACCACGTCCGTGACGGTCAAAACAGCCTCCCCCACGTGAAGCCGGTCCCCTAGGGCGAGTCCGAGACGGTCCAGCAGGGCCTGTTCCACAATGGCGGTCCCCGGGGCCAGCACCGACCGAAAGGTCCGTCCCGAAGCCAGTTCCACCCGGCCGTAAAAAGGATATTCCGGCCCCACCACCTTGAGATCAACCAGCAGGGTCTTCTCCCCCTCGGGGGATCGGACCACCGAATAGAAGTCGTAAATTCGAAGGCTTCGAGCGTCGCCTTCGGCCTCCAGGTCGGCCACCGCGTCCAGCAGGGCCGGCGAAAAGGGGTAATGGGCATGAAGAATGATATCCCCGGAGTGAAGCGCCCGGGCGTCCCGCAGCAGAGACCGATTGATGCTTTCGCTGAACCCGTTCACCGCCACGATGGTCAGAATGGACAATGTGACGCAGAGCACGAACACGGCGGCCTGATTCCCCGACCGGGTGAGCTGCCGAAGAATGAACCGCTTATGCAGCATGGCGCCGTTCTCCGACGATTCGGCCGTCGCGCAGGGTGACGGTGCGATCCGCGGCGGCGGCGATATCCGGGCTGTGGGTCACCATCACCAGGGTGGCGCCGTGCTCTTTTCGCAGGGCCAGAAGCAGATCCAGAATGGCGTCGCTGTTCTCCGAATCGAGATTGCCGGTGGGTTCGTCCGCAAAAAGGATCTCCGGCTCGTTGACCAGGGCCCGGCACAGGGCTACCCGCTGTTTTTCGCCCCCGGATAGCTGATGGGGAAAATTGAAGCGCCGATCCGCGAGACCGACCCTTTTCATCAGGGCTTCCGCTTTTTCCGGGGCCCGGGGGTCGCCCCGCAGTTCAGCCGGCAGCATAACGTTTTCCAACGCATTCAGGGAAGGCACCAGATGAAAAGACTGGAACACGAATCCCAGGGTTTCATTGCGAAAGGGGGCCAGTTCATCCTCTTTCAGATCGGTGATGTCGGTCTCGCCGATCCACACGCTGCCGGCGGTGGGCCGGTCCAGACCGGAAAGCAGGGTCAGCAGGGTGGTCTTTCCGCTGCCGCTGGCCCCCTCCACCACCAGGAATTCTCCGGCGGGAACCCCGAAAGAGATATCCTCCAGGATCGAAATTTCCCGCTCTCCGATGCGATAGGTTTTGGTGAGATGTCGGGCTTCAAGTACATGCATGGGCGTCTCAGATCTTCCGCTGTGGTTTCAGTTGGATTAAAACATAAGCCGTTTTTATGGGATGTAAACCTGAGCCACTCCCGCCTATTCGGAGAGCCCTCGCATCAGAGCCGCGGCATTTCGGCCCAGCACCTCATGGTTGTATCCCCCTTCCAGGACGGCGAAACAGCCGCCCCCGCCGGTGCGGGCGGTATCCCGAACCATTCGTCCGATCTCGAAATAATCCTCGGTTTCCAGCAGCCCGCCCCAGTCTTCCTTGTGGTGGTCGAAACCGGCGGAAATGCCGATGATGTCGGCCGGCCGTTCCGAAAGGAGCAGACCGATATTGCGGAGGTATAGACCCCGGTCCCGCTCCCGGGGGTTGTAGATATCCACCCAGTCTTTCTTTTCGAGAATGTTGATGTTTCCGTCTCCGTAGTGAAGGTCGACATCGAGGACCAGAGCGGTGTCGATCTTCTTTTTCCGTTTGAGGTACAGAAGGGCCACGGCCATGTTGTTGAAATAGCAGAACCCCCAGGCGGAATCGGCCGAGGCGTGATGGCCCGGGGGCCGGATGATTCCGAAGCAGGGTTCGTCCAGTCCGATCTCCGCCGCCTGAACGGCCCCGCCCGCCGCCAGCGCGGCGATCCCGTACAAGCCCCTTTTTTTCACACTCTCGATGTGCCGCGGGGTATGGGCCGCAGAGATATCCGATTCATCCGCCGGGGTCGCCTCGATCCACTCCGTTCCCGCGGGAACCGCCTCCACGATCGCCTCCATGCGTCCGGCGGCAGCGGCCGGATCACTGGTATACACTGAATAGAAATCCTGATGAAAAACAACCTTCATATCGACCTCCCGAATCGGATACCCCCTTTTGGATCGACAACTTTCAGGCAAAGGGTATAACCACGGCTAAAAAATCATTGAAAAACAAAATCCAGTAGCTATCTTTACCGGGTAAAACACGGTTTGGTCAAATTCAAACGGCCCGATCGAGTCTTTTTAATCCCACAAAGAATGCGTCCACGCTATGCAAAAGACGATCCTCATGTATTTGGTTTCCGTGCTTCTGCTATCCGGCGCCGCCCTCGGGGTGCTCTACGAAACCGGAACCCTTGAAGACCGTGCCCCTATAGTGCATCGGTTCCTGAAAACCCATCTTCCTCCGAAAATCTCCTATGTAAAATGGCGAAACAGCACCGGCGCCGGCGCCGGCCATGACCCGCTGAATTCTCATCTGAACACATTCAAGACGGAGGTTCTGAAATTCCTGTCCGACGAATCCTCCTTGCTGGATCAGTTGACGCCCAAACGATTTCGGGATAAAGAGGGTGCGGATGTGGTATTCAATTTTCGGCCGGGCCCCGAAAAACCGCCGGACCGGATCTATACCTGGATCGATGGACAAGGGGTCCGGCATTACAGCAATATTCGACCCCGGCGGGATCATTCCGAAATCCGGGAAATCCCCTGGGACGAATGAGCCGATCGTTGGAATAGGAGTTTATGCCATGGCGGACATGTTCGCGGATTACAAAAAAGGGTTAAAGGAAAAGCAGCCTCGGCCGGAACAGCCGACGGATACACCGGTCGCTTCCGACAGCGAAAAATTCGAATTCCTTCACCGGGGCGCGTTTACCATGCTCCGGGTTCGATTGGCGGCGGAGGAACGCATCAAAGCGGAATCCGACGCCATGGTCGCCATGAGTTCCAATGTGAGCGTCGAGGGCAAGCTGGAGGGCGGGGTTCTCGGCGGTCTGGGTCGCATGCTCTCGGGCGAAAAGTTCTTTTTCCAGACCCTGCATGCCCAGCGCGGGCCCGGAGAGGTCTATCTCTCCCCCGCCATTCCCGGAGACCTGATGGATATCGAACTGGACGGCTCCCGATCCTATGTGCTCCAGAAAGACGGGTTTTTCGCCGGCACCGAGGGGCTGACCATCACCACCAAAATGCAGAATCTGACCAAAGGGCTTTTTTCCGGAGAAGGCTTCTTCGTGATCCGCGTCTCCGGACGCGGCACCCTGTTCGTCAGCTCCTACGGCGCGATTCACCCCATCGAACTGGGAGCCGGAGAAGAAATCATCATCGACAACGCCCATCTGGTGGCCTGGCCGGAAACGATGGAATACCGGATCGAAAAAGCGGCTTCCGGTTGGGTCTCCTCCTTCACCTCGGGCGAGGGGCTGGTCTGCCGATTTCGCGGACCGGGCCGGGTTTTGATTCAGACCCGGAATCCCAGAGGATTCGCCTCCTGGATTCGCCATCTGATGCCCGGCAAATAGGATCGGCGGTCGATGCCCGGATCAGAGGCCGAAAAACCGATTTCCTCACCTTCCGGCGGGTACTCGGGCGGCGCCTTTTTCCGCCAGGACCGAACCTTCGGCACTCTGACCGTCAATTCCTCGGGTCTGCATTATCAGGGTGACCCGGAATCCGTCTATTTTCCATTGCGGGGCCTGGTCCTGGAAGCCGGCGGCGCCAACGACCAGACCCTCTTTTTCACCCATCCTGATTTTGCCGACCGGACCCTCTTCACCACCGACACCCGAATTCTGAAAGAACCCGCCTTCACCGGCCATGCCGGTCTCGAACCGATGATTCGACGAATTGAGAAGGCGCGGGTTCGTT
>JAABSQ010000076.1 GCA_011390315.1 Desulfobacteraceae bacterium | reverse complement strand
TTCTCGGGGGATTCGCATCCCTTTTCCTGTTCAAGGAATCCCTGGTCATCGCCGTGGCCGACCGAATTCCGGTCCGGTGGGAAACCAGGCTCGGCCGAAGCGCTTTGAGTCAACTGAAAGCGGGAAACGAATTCATTGAGGATGCGACCATACGGGAGCAGTTGACGGGAATCACCGATCCGGTGTTTCAAGGCATTCCCGAGACCGAGTATGATTTCCGGGTCTACCTGGCGAGAAATCCGGAAATCAACGCCTTCGCCCTGCCCGGCGGGATCATCGTGCTCAATTCCGGGCTGATCCTGTCGGCGACCGGGCCGGAACAGGTGGCCGGCGTGCTGGCCCACGAGGCGGCCCATGTGACGCTTCGTCACGGACTCAGACAGATCATCGGAACGGTAGGCCTGTTCGCTCTGGTGCAGGCCCTGTTCGGGGATGCCACCGGGCTGATGGCGGTGCTGATCGACAACAGCGCCCTGCTGCTCACCCGGAAATACTCCCGGGACTACGAACGGGAAGCGGATGAAGCGGGCTGGAAGTATTTAACAGCGGCCCGCATCGACCCCCGCGGCATGATCTCTTTTTTCGAACGCCTTCTCGAAGAAACCCGAACCGGCGAAAATCTTCCCGCCGGCCTCGGAGACGCCCTCAATTTTCTCAGTACGCATCCCGCCACACCCGAGCGAATCGATCGGCTGCGGAAAAAATGGGCGACAGCAGAGCATCAAACCGGCGGTTTTCGAAGCTTGACGGTCGATTTTCAGGATCTTCAGGACCGTATTCGGCGGCTGGAATGATCTTGCACTCCGGCCTCTTTTGAGATATGGAAAATCCCGAACCCTTTGCCGAGGAGGTGAATATGGATTGGGACATGGTGGTGTTCGGCGATATTACGCTAAAACAATTGGCCGTTTACGGCGGCGGAATCATCGCCCTTCTGGTGGTAATCTCATTTGTTCGCAAAATGTTCAGGTCCGAGGAGGATACCAGCGAACATGTGCAGTTGTCCCGATGCAAAAGCTGCGGATGGCAGGGAAAGGTCAGCCGATATATGGGCCGCTGTCCCAAATGCAATGAACCCCTCGGTGATCGACGGGCCAAGCCGCAAAAATAACCGGGAGGGACCCGCCCCGGGCGACGGCCCCACAGCCCCACCAGTGCAATCCCCGACCCTCTTCAACTGAATGGAAGCCGATGAAGCCCAAAGGAGGAAGCCGATGAAAGAAACCTTGAAACCCGGACTGATGATCGATTTTCAGTATACAGTACCCCCGGACCGAACCGTTCCCTATCTGTTTCCGGACATTCCCGAAGGACAGGTCATGCCCAAGGTGCTGGCCTCGGGATTTATGGTCGGGCTGGTTGAATTCGCCTGCATCAAGGCGATCAATCCCCACCTCGACTGGCCAGAGGAGCAGTCCGTCGGCATCGGTTTCAACCTCAGCCATACGGCGCCCACCCCGCCGGGGCTGACCGTCACCGTCAAAGGAACCCTGGACCAGGTCGAAGGGCGCAAGCTCACCTTCTCTTTCAAGGTCGACGACGGCGTCGACACCATCTCCAAGGGCGCCCATGAACGATTCGTGATTCATGCCCGAAGCTTCAATGAATCGGTGGCTAAAAAGGCGGAAAAAGTACCGAAATAAGGCATGGGATAATCATATGAAAAAATGGCGGTGCGTTATCTGCGGTTACATTCATGAAGGCGACCGGCCGCCCTATCAGTGCCCGGTCTGCGGCGCCCCCCGAAAAATGTTCGAGGAAATCGAACCAGAGCCGGTCCGGTGATTTTTCAAACCGATAATGGAACATTCCTTGATATGCCGACAGAAGTGTTTACATTACTTCTACCGTATAGGAAGGAAGTACCGTTAACTTGGACACCAACAATGAAAGGGGAGAAGGCTATGAAAGACACACGCAATTTACACCTAAAGGTTCAGGAACACTGTGACTGCTATGCCACCACAGATCCGCTGAAGGAAATGTCCGAGCTCAACAAGGAAGCCGACCTGGAGGAGGCCGCCCTCAAATGGATGGCCCTGGCCATACTGCACGGCATTAATGAAAACGCCGAAAAGGTCTCCCTCAAGGTGTCCGATGACGGCTCGGTCTCCGTCACCGCCAAGTACCGGAAATCCGAACTGCCCGCCCCCAACACCACCATCGGCAACAAAATCCATGAAATCGTCGGCAACATCACCCACATCGAGGGGGATAAAGGGAAGATTCCGCTGGCACTGGGAATTCGAGACAGCAGCATCGATCTTATGATAAAAATGAAAACCAAGGAAGGGGGAAAGAAAATCAGCATCAAGTTCCCCGAAACCGAAACACCCTAAGCCGATTTGAGATGTGTCGCAGCGATTCCGCTCAAAAAAGAATTGCTTTTAATTAAAACGATAACGAGCCCGGAGAAACCTCCGGGCTCGTTTTGTTTGTTCCGGGTTTTTGTCGGTGGATCGTAGGCCCCAAAAACCGAGGTTTTCCGGGAGAGTCATGTGCGAGGACCGTTGACCGCTTTTGCCGCCGCTTTCGGGCTGTGGTTTTTCTTCTCTTTTTCGGTATTCGAAGCGGGAAGACGGATGGCGGTGGAAGGAGACCTTCTATCGATCATCGCCCCGGTCTCCCTGCTGGCCTTTCTGATCCTGGCCTCGCTGATCACGGCGGTTCATCTGATCTATGCCGAACCGGCCCTTCGGGATCATCCGGGACGGCGCATCGGATGGCTTCTGTTTTCGATATTATTTGGGGTGAGCCTTTTTTTCGGGGTGCGGATGACCGGGGTTACCCACCCGGTCGTTTACATGTTCGCCACCGCCAACCTTCTGGTTTTCGCAAATCTACTCGGCGCCTGGATCGTGGCCCCGTTGCGACGGCCGGCGGAACTGCTCCCGTTGTGTCTGATCATGTCGCTGGCCGATCTGTTCAGCGTGGTGAGCGGCCCCACCAAAAAGATCGCCGAATCCCTCGACACCTACTACCGGTCCGGCATGAAAGGGCCGGCCCCGATCGGCGATTTCATCATCATCAAAATCGCGGCCCCGGGGCTGGATCATCTGCTTCCGGTATTCGGACTCGCCGACTGGGTCATCATCGCCTTTTTATGCGCCGCATCCGTCCGGTTCGGCATCAACGACAACCTGACGGGCAAAGGCGCGGCGGAAATGGTCCGTGAGAACCGTCCGGCCTTTTACCTGCCGGTGGCGGCGGCGGGTCTGTTCCTGGCGGTCTTGTCCGCACACTATCTCGGAATTTTTCTGCCGGCCCTGCCGGTGGTGGCCTTCTGTTACGTCGCCTACGGATTGGCGGTGTTTCCGCCCCTTCGCCGGCCTCGAAAATCCGACTGGAAGCTGATGATCATCACCACCCTGCTCATGGGCGCGTTGATGGCGGCCCGGTATTATCTGACCTGATCGCCGACCCGCTTCAAAAGGTGATCCTCTCCTTTCGGGGAAAGCCCCAGCCGATCGATCTCCGACGCCAACCGCTTTCGGGTCCGGTGACCGCCCAGGTAGCCGTTGATTCGGGCCGCGGCCGTGGAATCGGTGAACGCCCGACCGGTAGAGTAGATTCGGTTGAATTCCCGCATCAGTATTCGATCCTGGCGAAGGCGGTATTTCTGATGGTAATCCTCGGCCCGGTAAAAGGTTTCAGCAGGCAGTATTTCCGTATGAATCTTTCGGCCGGTCTGTTCGGCCGTTCGAGCCTTGGTTTCCGAAGCCATCCGTTTCTGGTCCTCATCATGGTAAAAAACGGCGGACATGTATTGCCGGGACCAGGAGGCTCGGGTCGGATCATGGTGCTTCCAGAAAACCCGGAGCAGGTCTTCATAGGAAATCACGTCGGGATCATAGTCGATCTGTAGGGTTTCGGCATGGTCCCCCAGATCGCGGTAGGTCGGGTTTTCCTTTTCTCCGCCTGCGTAGCCCACCCGGGTCCTGACGACGCCGTCGAGACCCCCGAACCGGGAGTCGGGTCCCCAGAATCACCCCATGGCGAAGGTGGCGGTTTCCGTATGCGCCGGGGCCTCGGCGTCGATGGGGGGAATGGTGGTCTCGGTTTTTTCATCCGTATCCGCATAAGCGTACATGGCTGTTTTCCTTTCTTTTTCACCGTCCCGGATCGCTGAATCGGCTTTTTGACAGCCGGTGATCCCTGCCAGAAGTGCCGTAAGGAGAAGCACGGGAATCATTCCGATTCCGAGCCGGATTCTTTTATAGCTTGAGTGCTGTGTGGTTTTAAAATACATGGGAACCTCCGTTGTGTCCGATGGGTTCATGAAAAAAGGTAATCATGATCCCGGCCGGTACAACGGAGAAAAGGGAAGGTGCGAAAAGGAAGGTTGTCCGCCATCACCGTCCGGTCACCGATACTGCAATCAGGCATTCAGGACCGGCCCGGAGGGTCAACCGGAACCGGAAAATCAGGTATCCACGCCGACATCATCGGAATCGGGGGTATCCACGCCGACCTCACCGGAACCGGGGCAGGCGTACTGCTCCACATCACCGATGATCACGGCCGACCAGGTGCAGGCCGAATCCACCCACAGTTCATAGTCTCCTTCAGGAACATTCACGTTGATACTGCCGTTGAAGGGACCGTTCCCCCGAGCCAGAAAGGCAAAGGGTTCCCGGGTATGAAAATCGAGCAGATCAAATCGATACCGGCATTCCCCGGAATGGCCGATATTGACGGTCAATCCGCCCCCGGCCCGGAACGGCGCCGGACAGGCGTCTCCGCTTGAAAAAGTGATCTGGGGCGGAGGGGACCCGTTTCCGCCGGTCGATCCTTCATCGATTCCGCCCTCGGAACCGCAGCCGAAACACAGAAGACCCGCCGCCAGGATTGCCGCCGCCATCGTCGCAATGATTACCGCCCGTTTTTTCATAGCGCCTACCTCGAAAAATTGTGAAATGATCGGTTTGTCCATCAGAAAATTTATGCGAAAAGGAGCTGAAGATCAACCTTTATCATACCCGCTGTTGCGCCCGGAATTCGAGGCGGCGGTCATCACAAACGCTTGGCCCGGCCGAAGGCGCCGGTTCGTCCGGAATGTTTCGAATCTCTCCGGTTCCCCTTCGGGCAAGCCGTTTCAGGTTGTATTCCACTGACGTAGCTATTCGAATTTGGCCTTCCAGGTTTTCATCTTTTCGGCGGGCCACCGAACGCAAAAAGCCGGTTTGCCTTTCATCACCATCTGCATGCAGGCATCGTCGCATTCGGGGTCACAGTGGTTGATCTCATCCTCCCGGCCTTCCCGCACCTTGCGGGGCCATTCCGGATCGGCCCAGAGCACCCGGGCCAGGCCGATGAGGTCGGTTTTGCCTTCGGCGAGCGCCTTTTCCGCGATTTCACCGTCTGCAATGCGGCCGGCCGCGATCACCGGCACATCGACTTCGGATCTGACCGCCTCGGCCAAATCGATCATATACCCTTCCTGATTGGATCCGGCAACGATCTCCGGCAGAAAAAAAGATTCATAGGTGCCGCCCATCACGGAAATATAGGCGATGCCGTTTTTCGCCAAAGCTTTGGCAAAGGGTTTGGATTCTTCGAGATGCAGTCCGTCCGGCAGCCATTCATCTGCCAGAAAGCGGTATCCCACCGGAAAATCACCCACCGCCGAACGGACCCGAGCGAGGACCTCCAGAGGAAACTTCATCCGGTTCTCCAAGGGCCCGCCGTATTCATCGGTCCGCTTGTTGGTACGGGGGGAAACAAACTGGGAGAGGAGATAACCGGTGCCGCCGTGAAGCTCCACCAGGTCGAAGCCGGCATTTTTCACCCGAAGAGCGGCTTCGGCGAACCGCTCCTGGATTCGCTGAATCTCATCGGTCTTCAGGGCCTTGGGGGTGCGGCCGAAGGTTTCCACAGCGGAAGGAGCCACCGGTTCGGAAGCCGCGGTCGCAAAACGGCCCGCATGGTTGATCTGAAGGCAGGCCAGGGCCCCCTGCTCTTGGATGACTTCGGCCAGTTTTTTCAAGCCGTCGAGATTTTCATCCGTATCCGCCCGAATGGTGCGGGGGGAGCCGCTTCCTTGCGCATAATCGATGGCGGCGTTTTCCACCACCACCATGGCCACTCCGCTTTTTGCCATCAGCCGGTAATGATCGAGCAGCATGGGGCCGACGGCGCCGTCCTCGTTTGCATAGCCGAGAAAGAGGGGCGCCATGGTCAACCGATTTTTCAGGGTTAAACCATGGATCCGGAAAGTGGAAAATAGATTGGAATACATGCTTGGCCTCCTTCCATGAGATGAAGATATTAATTATTGGCAATACAATCTGAAAGATAGTATACTTTATTTGAAAACCGGCTATCTCGTAAAGATGAAAAAGGTTCGATGGGCTGAAGGAAGAGATTTATGTCGATATTGATCAAAGAGGAAAGCGACAAAGGCAGGCTTCACGTCGATTCTCCCCTCAAACGGCTAGATTAGAAAACAAAACAGGTTTCTCCTGCCTCTTCATTTTTTCTATCCCTGTCCGCTTTTGCCAATTTCCGCATGTCAACCGTTGTACCCATTTTCCCATAAGGATCCAATCAGCTCTCCTGATGGAACAGAACATCCCCACTGCCAAGTCCCGGAAAGCGGTCCGGTATGGAAAAATCCTGAGCGTGAGCCTGCCGTTGGTGGTCAGTACCGCGACCACCATGGTCATGGAATTCACCGACCGAATGTTCCTGGCCCGGTATTCTCTGGAAGCCATTGCGGCGGCTACGCCGGGAGGATTGACCGCTCTTTTGTTCATCGCCTTTTTTCTCGGGGTCGCCAATTATGTGACGGTGTTCATCGCCCAGTATCTCGGGGCCGGCATGAACCACCGGGTGGGCGCCGCCTTGTGGCAGGGGATCTATTTTTCTCTTTTGGCCGGATTGGTATTGGCGGGGATTTCTCTTTTCGCGGAGCCCCTGTTCCGGCTCGGCGGCCATGAACCGGAGGTTCAGCGGCTGGAAGCGCTCTATTTCCGTATTCTCTGCCTGGGCGCCGGATTCAATGTGCTGAGCACCGCCCTCTCCTGCTTCTACATGGGCCAGGGCCATACCCGTCCGGTAATGGCCGTGTTCACCCTGGGGATGCTATTCAATATCCCCCTCGACTATGCCCTGATCAACGGCATCGGCCCCTTTCCCGCTTTGGGAATCGCCGGCGCCGGCCTGGCGACGGTGGCCGCCTGGGTGCTGATGGCGCTGCTGTTCGGGATTCTGATCTTCCGGCCCGAAAACGACCGCCGGTTCGGCGTCCTCCAAAACCGGCGATGGGAAAAAGACCTCTTCCGGCGTCTGATGACCTTCGGCATTCCGGGCGCCGTCCAGTTCTGCATGGACCTGTTCGCCTTTACCTTTTTCGTGTTCATGGTGGGCCGAATCGGCAAGGCCGAACTGGCGGTGTCCAATATCGTGCTCTCCATCAGTTCCCTGGCATTCATGCCGATGATGGGGTTCTCGCTGGGCGCCAGTACGCTGGTAGGACAGGCTCTGGGACGAAATCGGGAGGACCAAGCCGCAGCCGTGGCCCGAAGCACATTCCATATCCTTTACGGATACATCTTTTTTCTGGCGTTCATTTTTCTGTTGTTTCCGGAATGGCCCCTGTCGCTGTTTATTTCCGGTGATCCCGAGGCCGGATCGAATCCGGTCATTCTGGAGATGGGAATCATCCTTCTTCGGTTCGTCGCCTTTTACATCATATTCGATGCCCACTACATGGTCTTCACCGGCGTGCTCAAAGGGGCCGGGGACACCCGGTTCATCATGTGGTCCATCGGCGGACTGTCCATTCTGATGATGGTTCTGCCGGTCTGGATCGGGGTGGTGTTTCTGAATGCCGGGGTTTATTATGTCTGGGGATGCGTGACCCTGTTCATTCTGTCCCTGTTTGCGGTTTCAGGGCTTCGGTACCGGGCCGGAAAATGGAAAACGATGCGGGTGATTGAAACCGGAAATACCGGGGAAAACGAAACCGGGCCCTTGGCAGGCCCGGTTCACCAGTGAGCGTTTACCTTTCTCCGAAGAGAATCTTTTCAGCCCCTTTTCGAGCCGCTTCAAAAGGATCGGCCTCTGATCGTTCGGATTTCGATTCTGTTTTGCCTTCCATAAAAAGAAAATAGAGGGCCTGGATCAGAAAAAAGAGCCAGATCCCCACCGCCCAGGCGATCAGGGAATGGGGATTGAAATAGGACACCAGCCCGGCGCCGCCGAAGCAGACCAGCACCTCTGCGGCCACGGTCTTCAAGGTGGCTCCCGGGAAACAGATTCCGCTTCGAATCCAGCTCAATACCGCCAGGAAGATCAGCAGAAAGGCCGACCGGGTTCCCACCGCGAAGACCGCCGCCAGCAGAAACGCCAGGGGAAAGAGCACCCGGACCAGGCTTTCCTGCTTTCCCCACCGGGCCAGAAGCACCGCATACAGCCCCAGATAGGTCCAGAGAATCAACCGAAAGATCAACGCCGAATGAACCAGTCCGCTCCATATCGCGGCAAGAAACAGATGCAGCGGAATAAACATCAAGGCCGACCCGAGGCCGAACACCAGGGTAGTTCTCAAAGGCGTGCCTGCCGTGATCATGGGGTCCTCCTTTCCGCAAGCTTTTCCTTGCGCCGCATCAACTCCAGTTCGATCTCTTCCTCTCCGGGCGTTTCATGCCCCTTTTCGGGCATCAAAGTGGAAAAGCGGGTTTCCCATTCTTTTTCCTCTGTTCTGCGCGCATACTCCCGGGACTTCAACCGAAACTCCGCATATTGCTGCTGTTGGCGCGCCAGGCACGCCTCGGCCTCCGCGATCTCTCGATCGAGTTCCCGAAGGTGTTTGTCGAGGGCGTCCCGGTGATGGGCCAGCGGACCCCGCTTTTTGATCAGAAACCGGGCGATGTCGTCCCGGCCCTTTTCAACCGCCGAGTCGAGATCCGACTCCAGCTTCGCCACCGCTTCGTCGCAGTCCTCCCGCTCTTCTCGGGTTCGCTCCCGAACCGCCTTTCGGTGGCGCAGACTCTCCTCTTTTTGCGCCAGGACCTCCTCCATATCGCGCAGATACTGGTTCAACAGCAGACCGCGGTCTTCCATCTGATCCATCACGCCGTGGACATCCGCCTTGATCAGGCGGACCAGTCGTGTCATCAATCCCATGGGTCGCCTCCTCTATTTGTCTCGTCGTCCCTGATATCCCTCATACTGAAGGGCTTTGGCGTTTCGCTTCTGCTTTTCGGCCACCCGGGAAGGGGCCCCGGCGAAGGTGTCCTTCACCCGGTCTTCCAGGCGGGTCACCTCCTGCTCCAGGTTTTCCGCCACCGTCGGGGACTGCACCTTTGCATTGATGGCTTCCTGCCGGGTCCGGTATTCCTGAATCCGTTTTTCAGCCGCATGGGGCTTTCCGGCCCGGATATCCGCAGCCACTTCTTCCTTGAGAAGGTTGTAGTCGTTCTGGATCACTTTTTTCTCCCAGGCCTCCCGCCGAATGGAGGAAAAGACCGTCTTTTCATCCTTTACACAGGCGATCCGAAAGGGCGTGGACAGGGTGACCGCGGCGGGTTCATTCTGATAACGATACCGGGCGGTCAGCCCTCGAATTTCATACATCCGATCCGCTTGGGCCGGCGCCTGGAAGGTGAGAAACAGCTTGCGGGAGTCGCCGGATCGAAGGTCTCCCGGATAGAAGACCGCGTGGCCGTCCTGGATCTGAATCGGATATCCGGCCGCATGGGTCAGACGCACCCCGTCGGCCAAGGGAACTCGGATTTCCAGGCCCGAGGCGACCGTAGCCCGGGCGGAGAGAAATTCCTTTTCGAAAACGGCGGCAAAAGCGGCGGGATCGGATAGATAATAGTAGCTGCCGGTCCCCCGATCGGCAATGGCGGTCATCAGGGCTTCATTGAAATCATCGCCGACCCCTACAGTAGAAATACCGAATTCCCGCTCACGGGCGACAGCGGCCATATGACCGAGGGCGGCCGTATCGGTAATCCCTTCATTGGCCAATCCGTCGGAAATCAGGATCACCCGGCCCGGGTTTCCGGTTCGGCCGCCCTCCAGAAGGGTATTAATGCCGAGTTGAAGCCCGGCCCCTAAATTGGTGCCGCCGCCGGAATAGACGCTGTTGATCTGATGCATCAGGGTTTCCCTCGCCGAGGCCGTCACCGGCGCCAGAGCGGAATGGCGCTGAACTCCGCTGGAATAGCTGACCATCGCAAACCGGTCTTTGGAAGACAACCGGCCCAGCAGATCCCGAACCGCCCGCTTGGCGTCGTTCAGCTTGGCGCCTTCCATAGACCCGCTGCGATCCAGGACGATGACCATATCCACATGCCGGACTTCTTGGTTTTGGGCCGCCGGCATCTCTTCGGCGGTCAAGGTGAGGGACAAAGCGGTGACGCCGTCTCCGCCGGCCAGGATTTTGTCCTGAGTCAGTTCGCCGGTCAGCGTCACCGGACCGGTTCGGGCGGTGACCGGTTCCATTCCGTCTGGAATGAAGGGAGTGTCCTGTTTGGAATAGGCCAGGGCGGCGCATGTGAGTGCAATCAAACACCCGATCAGAAGGAAGGATTGAAACTGAGGTTTTTTCATTGTTTGGCTCCTTTCATGAATGGTTTGAGGTCTTCGATTCCGTTGTGGTGATAATAACCCGTTGAAATCGAAATACAATTCAAAGAAATGCAAAAAAGAAAGGAGTGGAATTTGCAAAAGTTTTACATGCCGAGTACGTTCCGGCGGAAAGGAAACTTGGTGATTTGAGACATGGGGTGATTACAGTAGCATGCGGTCCGAGAAAATCATCTAAAGAAAAGCAAATGCGTTTACATATTAATTACTTCCAAAGCTTATCCCTCCATTCGGATCACCCTTCCTTAGGAATGAAAACCCGCGAATATACCCGGAATACCCTATATACATATCTCTCCTACTTTTGCTAATTATCTCATAGGATAAACTTTGATGATATTTTCAAATCATGCTTTTCGGAAAGGAGGTGAAACCATCGTTTAATAGCAGTGCTTAACCGAAAACGGCCTTCCAGCCATCCCGTCAACCCTTCACAGGAGATATTTTAAAGATGAGAAAAAAACAAACTCAAAAATCCGGACGATGGGCCTTTTGGGGATTGGCCCTGGTCCTGATTCTGCCGCTGATGATCGTCACCGGGTGTTCCGATTCCGATGACGACTCAGACCCGATTGCCCGGAATGAGGACAATGGCCCCACGGAATTGATGAGCCGTTCACGCATTTTGTTCGGACAGATTCCGGATACGATGCCGGGGTCGGAAAACGATACCGAAGAAATGGTCACCCTGGGTGAGCAGCTCTATTTTGAAAAAGCCATGTCGGTGAACAAAACCCAGTCCTGCAACGACTGCCATCCCATCGATCGGAATGCCGCCGGGGCCGACAACATGACCACTTCCCCCGGGGCTCTGGGCACATTCGGCCCCCGGAATTCCCCGACCACGCTCAATGCCGGGTTTCAATTCGTGCAATTCTGGGACGGGCGTGCTGAAGACCTGAAAGAACAGGCCAAAGGGCCTCCACTCAATCCAATCGAAATGGGAATGCCCGATAAAGAAGCCATCGAAGAAAGTGTCAGACAAAGGGGATATGAAGATGATTTTCACCGGGCCTATCCTTATGAAGAAGACCCCCTTACGTATGACAACATCGCCCGCTCCATCGCCGCTTTCGAAAGAACCCTCATTACCCGGAATAAGTTCGACCAATACCTGGCCGGAGATGAGGATGCCTTGACGGGTGAACAGAAAACAGGACTTCGGCTTTTTATCGACAAGGGCTGCGTCCAATGCCACAGCGGAACGGTTTTGGGCGGTCAATTCTTTGAAAAGATGGGGATTTTCGGAGAATATCCATACCTTGAAGAGGAGGACCGGGGGCTGTACGAAGTCACCGGTGATCCCGCCGATATGGATGTCTTCAAGGTTCCCATCCTTCGGGAGGTGGCATTGACCGGACCCTATTTCCACAACGGTCAAGTCGACACCCTCGGTGAAGCGGTTGATCTGATGGCCCGGCTTCAGTTGAATGACACCCTGACCCGGGATGAAGTCCATTCCATTCTTCGTTTTCTGCCGACCCTTTCCGACCGGGAACGGACCACCGCACCGCCCCCGCCCGAGGCGAGCACAGACGGCGTCTGGGTGGAAAAAAATATGGAGAACGTCCCTGAAGGTGAAGCCAAATACGGTATGGAACTGCTGACCAACACCTACACCCTGATCGGTCCGGGGGCCGAAGACGAAGACATGCGGTACAGCGGAAATGAGCTGGCGTGCAGTAGTTGTCATCAGGAGGTCGGCACAAAACAATACGGTTTGACCTGGCAGAATGTGATGCATCGGTATCCGACCTACCGAAACCGGTCGGCCCGGGTCGCCTCCATAGAGGACCGGGTCAACGGCTGCCTGCAGCGCAGCATGAACGGAAGGCCCATGCCGGTGGACTCCCGCGAAATGCAGGCCATTGTCGCCTTTTTCGATTGGATGAGCCAAGACCTGCCCGACAATCTGCACGGGATCGGCAGACCCTCTCTCGATTATCCCAACCGTCGAGCCGATCTTGCGCTGGGCGCGGAAAACTACCGCATCTACTGTCTATCCTGCCACGGCCCGGACGGCCAGGGCTATAGCGCCCCCCGGGAAGACGGGGCCTCGACCATTCCGCC
>JAABSQ010000075.1 GCA_011390315.1 Desulfobacteraceae bacterium | reverse complement strand
AGCAATAGATTCAGAGGGCGGGTCTTATCCCGCCCGGCAACGAGGAGAGGATCATGGAACCGGTGCTTCTGTACGACACCACGTTAAGAGATGGAACCCAGGGTGAAAACGTCAATTTTTCGGCGGAAGAAAAGATCAAGATCGCACGCAAACTGGATGACATGGGGATTCATTATATCGAGGGCGGATGGCCCGGTTCCAATCCCAGGGACAGGCGGTTTTTCGAGCTGGCCCGGGATATACGATTCAAGAACGCCCGGCTGGCCGCTTTCGGTTCCACCCGTCGGCCGGGCATCCGCCCCGAAGAGGATTCGAATCTCAAAGAATTGGTGAGAAGCGACACCCCGGTGGTGACCATTTTCGGCAAAACCTGGGACCTTCATGTGCGGATCATGAACAACACCCCGGCGGAGAACCTCGCCATGATCGAGGAGTCGGTGGCGTATCTCAAAGGAAAAGACCGGGAGGTGATCTACGACGCCGAACATTTTTTCGACGGATACAAGGACAATCCCGACTACGCACTCGAAACCCTGTGGGCCGCTCACAGAGGCGGCGCCGATATGCTGGTCCTCTGCGACACCAACGGCGGCACCCTTCCCTTTGAGTTGACCGCCGTCTTTAGAGAGGTGCGGGAAGCCTTCTCCCGGGAGAACATCCGATTCGGCATCCATACCCATGACGACTCCGGAATGGCGGTGGCCAATACCGTGGAGGCGGTCCACCTGGGCGCCGCCATGGTGCAGGGAACCATCAACGGCTACGGTGAACGGTGCGGCAACGCCGATCTCACAGCCGTCATCCCCATTCTGAAGCTCAAGATGGACCGGGACTGCATCCGGGACGAGGACCTGAAGAAACTTCGGCGGGTCTCCCGGTTCGTCAGCGAAACGGCCAATATCGTTCCGCTCAATTCGCGCCCCTTTGTGGGCCGCAGCGCCTTCGCCCACAAGGGCGGGATCCATGTCAGCGCGGTGATGAAGGAGCCCCGGGCCTACGAGCACATCGATCCGGTCCGGGTGGGCAACGACCGCCATGTGCTGGTCTCGGACCTGGCGGGCAAAAGCAATGTGGAATTCAAGGCCCGGGAACTGGGGGTGGAACTGGGCGGCAACGGCTGCAACAGCCGACAGATCGTCACCGCCATCAAGGAGATGGAGCAGGAAGGATACCAGTTCGACGCGGCCGAGGGCTCCTTTCGCATTCTTCTGGAAAAGCTGACCGAACAGTATGAACCCACCTTCGATCTGGAAGCCTTTCGGGTCACCATCGAAAAAGACAAAGACCTGCCCTGCACCGCCCACGCCACCGTAAAGGTCTCCGTAGAAGGCCGGGAAGAGATCACCGCCGCCGAAGGAAGCGGCCCGGTGAGCGCACTCGACAACGCCCTGCGGAAGGCATTGCACAGCTTCTATCCGGATCTGGACGAGATGCACCTGGTCGACTTCAAGGTCCGGGTCATCGACGGTCGGGCCGGCACCGCAGCCAAGGTGCGGGTGCTCATCGAAACCCGGGACCCGGACCACATCTGGTCCACCATCGGGGTCTCCGAAGACATTATCGAAGCCAGCTGGCAGGCCCTGGCCGACAGCTTTCAATATAAACTGGCCAAGGACCGCGGCAACGGCTTTCGCAGCAAAGACTGCCGCATGGAAGTCCACCAGGCCGTATAGCCCCCATATTTGACCGAAAGAGGAATACCGTTTTGAGAAAAAAGGACCAGGTAAACGCCGCAGGAACCGGAAACCCTCCGATCCTGCGGCCCATGCTCCTGCTGAATGGGTTTTCGGTTGGACATTTTTTCATACCCATTTTTTTCGACGATCTTTTTTGACGATCTTTTTGAAAGGAGCACCACATGACCGATCGCGTTTATATTTTCGACACCACCCTGAGAGACGGCGAGCAATCCCCGGGCGCCAGCATGAACACCAATGAAAAACTGCGTCTGGCCACTCGGCTGGAAAGACTGGGGGTGGATGTCATCGAGGCCGGTTTTCCGGCCGCCTCGGAAGGAGACTTCGAGGCGGTCTCTGAAATCGCCGGCAAAATCAAAGACTGCCAGGTGGCCGGCCTCTGCCGGGCCGGCAAGAGCGACATCGACCGGGCCTGGGGGGCCATTCAGCATGCCGCCAACCCCCGGATTCACACCTTTATCGCCACCTCCGACATTCACCTGGAATACAAGCTGAAGATGAACCGGGAAGAGGTGCTTCAGGCGGCGGTGGATGCGGTCAAATACGCCAAGTCCTTTACCGACAATGTGGAGTTTTCGGCCGAAGACGGGTCCCGAAGTGATCCGGATTACCTGTGCAAGGTCTTCGGCGCCGCCATCGAGGCCGGGGCCACGGTGGTCAACCTGCCCGATACCGTGGGCTACGCCATCCCCGGGGAATTCGCGGAAATGGCCAAATACGTGATAGAGCACACCCCCAACATGCACCGGGCGGTGCTGAGCGTCCACTGCCACAACGACCTGGGGCTGGCCACCGCCAACACCCTGGCCGCCATCAGCGTGGGGGCCCGGCAGGCCGAAGTAACGGTCAACGGGATCGGCGAGCGGGCCGGGAACACCTCCCTGGAAGAGGTGGTCATGGCCCTGCACACCCGGCCCAACTACCTGCCCATGGAGACCGGCATTCAAACCGAGCACATCCACCCCACCAGCCGTCTGGTATCGATGATCACCGGCATGATGGTCCAGCCCAACAAGGCGATCGTGGGGGCCAACGCCTTCGCCCATGAGGCCGGCATTCATCAGGACGGGGTCCTCAAAAACCCGATGACCTACGAAATCATGCGGCCGGAGACGGTGGGCCTCAACAAGAACCAGCTGGTCCTCGGCAAGCACTCGGGCCGCCACGCCCTGCGCTCCCGGTTGAAGGAGATGGGCTACGATCTGTCCGACGAGGAACTGAACCTGGTGTTTCAGCGGTTCAAAGACCTTGCCGACAAGAAAAAGCACGTCCTGGACGAGGACCTGGAGGTGATCGTCACCGAAGGCATCCTGCGGACGGCGGAAATCTTTCAGCTGACCTATCTCCACGTGACCGCCGGCACCTCGGTGATGCCCATGGCCAGCGTAGAGCTTTCCATCAACGGCCGCAAGGTCCGGGCCGCCGACTGGGGCAACGGCCCCATCGACTCGGCCTTCAACACCATCGCCAAACTGACCGGGACCGAGTCGGAACTGCTCCGGTTCTCCGTCAGCGCGCTGACAGGCGGCACCGACGCTCAAGGGGAGGTGACCGTCCGCTTGCGGGAAAACGGCCTGGTGGCCCTGGGCCGCGGCGCCGATCCCGACATCATCACCGCCAGCGCCAAGGCTTATATCAATGGGTTGAACCGGTTGGAGTATTTGAAGACCCATCCGGTGACGGCGAGCCAGACGTTGTAAGCTTTCTTATTACGGTTCAGACAATCTGTTGTCTTGAACTCTGATTCGTCTGATTATCATGATGGACTGTGATGAATCGCACCGCTCGAATCAGTGTCATCAGATGAATCAGACGCATCCGGGTTCAGACAATCCGTTGTCTTGAACTCTGATTCGTCTGATTACCCTGATGGACTGTGATGAATCGCACCGCTTCGATTCCTGAATTGCCATGACCAACCGAACCGTCACCACCCTCATCGACCCCGACCGCTGCATCGGCTGCGGCGAATGTATTCGGGTGTGCCCCTCCGGAACCCTGTCGATGCGGGACGGCAAGGCGGCTGTGACCGGGGATCGATCCCTGAACTGCGGCCACTGCGAGGCGGTCTGCCCCGTGGAAGCGGTCCGGGTGGAATCGATCCAAAATCGGGTACTCGATTTTGCGACTTTCGATCCGGGGAATCAATGGGTCCCCTACGGCAAATATGAACTCGGCGAACTGGTCCAGTTGATGCGCTCCCGGCGTTCCTGCAGGCACTTTTTGGAAAAACCGGTTGGACGGGACCACATCGAAGACCTGATTCGAATCGGCATCACCGCCCCCTCCGGGACCAACAGCCAGCAGTGGACCTTTACGGTTCTGCCGAATCGAAAGGATGTTTCGGCCCTGGGCGAGCGGATCGGAGACTTTTTTGAAAAGCTGAACCGAACCGCTGAAAAAGCCTGGCTTCGCCGGCTTCTGAAGTGGATCGGCAAACCGGAACTGGACAATTATTACCGGAATCACTACCAATCGGTCCGGGATGCCCTGAGAACATACAATGAAGAAGGCATCGATCTGTTGTTTCACGGAGCTGCGGCGGCCATCATGGTGGCCTCGAAGCCGGAGGCCAGCTGCCCGGCCGAAGATGCACTTCTGGCGACCCAGAATATCCTGATGGGGGCCCATGCCATGGGGCTGGGCGCCTGCCTGATCGGGTTTGCGGTATCGGCCATGCAGAAAGACCGGTCCATCGGTCAGTATGCCGGAATTCCAAGGGAGGAAACGGTGTATGCGGCCATTGCCCTCGGGCATCCCGACGAGACCTATCAGCGGATGACCGGTAGAAAACCATTTATCTTGAGATATTTCGAGGCGTGAGATAGGAGTGGAGGCGTATGATCATCTTCAATGGATGGAAAGGGCGATCACACGGGCACAGGAGGCCGCCGAAGCGGGCGAAGTACCGGTAGGGGCCGTCCTGGTGGATGCATCCGGCAACCTGCTCTCGGAAGACCGAAACCGCACCATCCAGTTGATCGATCCCACCGGCCATGCGGAAATCCTGACCCTTCGGCGGGCATCCCGAGAAATCGGCAACTATCGGTTGTTAAATACCACGCTCTATGTTACGGTTGAACCTTGTGTCATGTGCATGGGAGCGATTGTCCATGCCCGGGTGGCCCGGGTGGTTTTCGGGGCGCCGGACCCCAAATGGGGGGCGGCCGGCTCCCTGTATGATCTTTCGGCGGATGAGCGCCTGAACCACCGGGTGGAAGTCATTCCGGGTATTTGTGAAGATCGATGCCGTGACTTGATGAAGGCTTTTTTTAAGGAGCGACGAAAGCGCCGTTCCGACAACTCATTCCATCCGGAGCAGAATGCCCGACATCGGGAATAAAGGAGAATTTCGTGTCGAACATCGTTATCGTGGGAACGCAGTGGGGAGATGAGGGAAAAGGCAAAATCGTCGATCTTCTGGCGGAATACGCCGATGTAGTCGCCCGGTTTCAGGGCGGCAACAACGCCGGGCACACCATGGTCGTGAAGGGGGAGCAGTTCATCAGCCACCTGGTGCCTTCGGGAATTCTTCAGGGAAAACTCTGCCTGATCGGAAACGGACTGGTGGTGGACCCGACGGTGCTGCTGGAGGAAATAGATTACCTGAATCAACGCGGAATCCGGATCGATCCCTCCACCCTCAAAATCAGCGAACGGGCCCAACTGATCATGCCCTATCACAAGGCCGTCGACCAGGCCAGGGAAACCCGGATGGGCGGCGCAAAGATCGGCACCACAGGGCGCGGCATCGGACCGGCCTACGAAGACAAAGCCACTCGGGCCGGGGTTCGGTTCGTGGACCTGCTGGAGCCCGACGTATTCACCCAAAAGGTTCAGGCGGTGATGGAGGAAAAAAATTTCTATCTGAAGCATTTCCTCTCCGCCGAGACCCTCGACCCGGAGGAGGTGATCGCCCAATACGGTCGATTTGCCGAGGAACTCGCCCCCTACGTCAGCAACATCTCCATCGTCATCGACGAGGCGATCCGATCCGGAAAGCAGATTCTTTTCGAGGGGGCCCAGGGCACCCACCTGGATATCGACCACGGCACCTACCCCTTCGTCACCTCCTCCAACACGGTGGCGGGCAACGCCTGCTCCGGCGCCGGGCTGGGGCCCGGTGAAATCACCGATGTGATGGGCATCGTCAAGGCCTACACCACCCGGGTGGGCTCAGGTCCCTTCCCATGCGAACTTTTCGATGACGTCGGCAGTGCCATTCAGAAGAAAGGCGCCGAATTCGGCGCCACCACCGGCCGGAAACGCCGATGCGGTTGGCTGGATGCGGTCATGCTTCGAAACGCCGTTCGCCTGAATGGTCTGACCGGCCTGGTGATCACCAAGCTGGATGTTCTCGGCGGGCTGGACGAACTCAAGATCTGCACCGGGTATCAATATGCCGAGAAGGTCCTGGAGGATTTTCCGGCCAGCCTCAAGGTGTTGGAAGAATGCGAGCCCATCTATGAAACCCTGCCGGGATGGTCCGAGGATATCTCGAATGTCAAATCCTATGACGACCTTCCCCGGAATACCCGGAATTATCTGAAACGAATCGAGGAGATCACGGAAACGACCGTTCAGATCGTTTCGGTGGGGCCGGGAAGAGAAGAAACCATCGTTCTGAGCAACCCTTTCGCATAAGCCAAGCAAAATTCCATCCCTGATTCGAGGATTATTTTTTTATTGACATTCGAAACGGTTTATCCTAAATAAAACGTCTTGTCGGGAAGTGGCTCAGTCTGGTAGAGCACAGCGTTCGGGACGCTGGGGTCGGAGGTTCAAATCCTCTCTTCCCGACCACTCATTCAAATTTCAAGGCCGAGGCGCAACAGCGCATCGGCCTTTTTTCATTTAGGAAAAGTGATTGTCGAATGCTTTACCTGATTCTGGCCATCCTCGCCTCTTTTTGCATCAGCGTCCTGGTCAAACTGAATGAAACCCGGGGCGTCAATACCCGGGTGGTGATCGCATCCAACTATATGACCGCATCCGCGCTGGGCTGGGGCTTTTCTCTGCATGCCGGACTGACCGACATCAGCCTGCCGACCTTCCTTCTGGGCCTGGGCGGCGGCTTTCTCTGGCCGGGCGGGTTTTACCTGCTGATGTGGGGGATTCGGCGGTTCGGCATGTCTCTGGCCGGCGCCGCCTGCCGCCTCTCCCTGAGCGTGCCGGTTCTGTTCGCGCTCATCTTTCTCAATGAACGGCTGGATATCGCCAACAGCCTCGGCCTGATCGCCACCTTTGTCGCACTCTACCTCTTCAGCCCGATTCGCCGGGGGCAAATCCGACAGGTGGATCTTCGCTCCCTGCTGCTGTTGCCGGTCCTTGCGCTCTGGTTCGGGGTGGCCGATTTATGGGTCAATCTGTTCAACCATTGGGGGCCCGGGGATGAAAAGTTTCTCTTCCTGACCCTGGTGTTCACCTTTTCGTTGCCGTTTTCCTGGACGGTGGTCTTTATGAGCGGGATCAAACCCGACCGGGAAGCCGTCGGAAAAGGATTGGTGCTGGGGGTCCCCAATTTTTTCACCAGTTATTTTCTGCTGGAAACCCTGCGAAGCCCGACTTTTTTTCACCAATCCGCCGTCGCCTATACCCTCTTTTCGGTGGCGGGGGTATCTCTGGCTTTCGGAGCCGGGGTCCTGATATGGCGGGAAGCGGTTTCCCGATCCCACATCATGGGATTTATGCTTGCCTTGGCGGCGATCACCCTCTTGAACCGATAACCCGCGATCCGTGACGAGATGCTCCATACCTTGATTCACCTGATGCTGCACTTCCTGCTGCCGGCATGGGTTGCCCTGCGCTGGTATCCAAATCGGTTCCGAACGGCGTGGGGAATCATGGCCGCCACCATGGTGGTGGACCTGGACCACCTGCTGGCCAATCCCGTATTCGATCCGAACCGGTGCAGCCTCGGGTTTCATCCTCTGCACTCGGTGGCGGCTGTGGGCGGATACCTGCTCCTGGCGATGGCGCCGACCTCTCCATGGCTTCGCCTGGCGGGAATCGGCCTTTTGATTCACATGGGTGTGGATGGAACGGATTGCCTGCTGATTTATTTCAAAAATCCTTGAATGATGCGGTTGACCGCCTCGTCGTAATCGAGGCCGAGGCTCATCAGTTTCATCAGCTGATCATTGGCGATTTTGCCGATGGAAGCCTCATGGGTCAGCTCGGCATCCGGATGGAGCGCCTTGAGGGCCGGAATGGTCTGGCTGATGCCCCGGTCCATGATAATGGCGTCGCATTCGATATGGCCGTAGCACTTGGCCCGGGCCTCTAAGTTGACGAAAAAATCCTGTTTGGAGTCGCCCTTGACCACCGACCGGGAAATAATATTGGCCTTGCTGTTTTCGCCCACCAGAATGAGTTCATTTTTGGACTCGGCCTCCTGGGTTTTATCGGTCATCACCCGCTCCGTAATCAGGAGCGAAGCGCCCGCCTTGATCTCGCCCTCGTTGACCCGCTTGGCCTCGTCCACCCCGCCCAGTTGGGTCAGTTCCATTTCGGCGTAGGCCCCCTCTTCCAGAAAGACCCGGGTGGTGGGGTTTAAAATCCGTTTGCCGGACCCCTCGCCCGTGGCCACATGCTTTTCCACATATTTCATTCGGGCGTTTTTTCCGATTCGAAACTCATGAATGCCGGAGTGACCTTCGGATTGAGAACCGCCGCAATGGATGCCGCACCCGGCAATAATGGCGACGTCGGCGTTTTCGCCGACCTCGAAGGTGTTGTACACCACATCATGAAGACCGGCCTTGCTGAGAATGACCGGAATATGGACCGACTCGTTCTTGGTTCCCGGTTTGATTCGAATGATGATTCCGTTTCCGGCCTCGTTGGTCTCGATGTTGATGTTGGCCGACACCTCCCGGCCCAGAAGTTCGCCGTTTTTTCGAATGTTATAGGCCCCCTTGGGGATGCCTTCCAGATCCGCGACCTCTTTCAGCAGTTCCTTATCGATAGCATTCAGCATAGCTCTCTCCTTCGCACACATTGGAAAATCCGCAGACGCTCAAATCTTCGAGGATGGGTTTTGCGCCTTCCAAATCACCTTCATAGGCGATTTTTCCGCCCCGAATCAGAATGACATCATCGGCTGCCTCCAGAAAGGCTTTGTTGTGGCTGACCACCATGGTGGTGGTGTTGAATGCCTCTTTTTCCCGCTTGAGAAGTTCCACCATCGGACCGATGGTCCAGAGATCGATTCCGGTGTCGGGCTCGTCGTAAATGGCGACCTTCGGATTCCTGGCGATGATGGTCGCCAGTTCGATTTTTTTGATTTCACCGCCGGACAATTTGGAATTGACCGGGTTGTCCAAAAAATCGATGGAGCAGATGCCCAACCGAGAGATAATCTTGATCAACTCATCCTCATTATCGGTGCCGGCGGCGATCGAGAGTAAATCCCGAAAAGTGGTGCCTTTAAACCGCGCCGAATGCTGGAACCCATAGGCGATGCCTTTTCTGGCGCGTTCGGTGATGGACAAGTCGGTGATGTCTTCGCCCCTGAAGAAGATCTTTCCGGAGGTCACCGGGTTGATTCCCATGATCAATTTGGCCAGGGTGGTCTTGCCGCCCCCGTTCGGGCCGGTGATTCCGTAGAATTTTCCTTCTTCGAAAGTAAAACTGAGATCCTTAATGATCTCCTTGGGTTCACCACCGTTGGTCGACTCTTCATTCGGCACAACGAAACTGACATTCTTGAGTTCAATCATCCTGAAACCTCTTGTACGGGTATTATCGGGTAAGTCGCGCTTTCTTCCGTTTCAACAAGCTACCGAAAATCGCGCATAATATGGGGGTAGTCCGTCCCGTTTGTCAACCTGAAAAAGGGTTCTGAAAAGAAGCTCAAGCACAGCTCCGTCATCCCTCCGTTCGGTTGAACTTTTTGAAAAGACGCATTTTTTCTCGACAGAGGGTGGAAAGGCGGGCTATAATAGG
>JAABSQ010000074.1 GCA_011390315.1 Desulfobacteraceae bacterium | reverse complement strand
CATGAAATTTCTCGGGGGCCTGCTCGAAATGGCTACCGGAGAGGCATTGAAAACCACCGGCGAGGACGAGCGGATGGTCAACATCGACCGGCAGACCGGTGAAGTGACATTGAAATTCCGGCTGCCGGGGTTCGGGGGCTGAATACGGCAATGAGCCGGAAAGGGGCGATGGGCGGATATGGATGGGAGGCGGCGGGTTTACAGGAGAACGGGGCAGCGACGGCCGGGCCGATTTCGGCAGCGGCGGCAAGAACCGGGGAAGGGCGTTCATCGGCCAAGGGGTTCACGTCTGCGGGGAAGGGGCTCTCATCGGCGGGTTCGCACCGGTCGAACTCGAACCCGCGGGAAAACCATGGACACAGCCCGGAGCCGGCTACGCGCCTTTCGGCAATCCACTATTTTGGCGGTGGCCCTGACCGGGCTTCTGCTGCTTATTTTTGCGCCGGGGGATGCCCAAATGGCCGATTCCGATCCGGCTGCGGCCGTGTCGACCACGGAATCGGCTGCGGACGACTCTGCCTCCGCCGAAGAAGAGGTGCAGCCCCTGGGCGAGGCGGCCCAGGAAGAGGCGCTCACAGCGGCCCGCAACCTGTGGGAGGGGGTCGTGTTCAACCTTCCCAAATTCCTGGTGGTGGCGGGGATTCTCATACTCGCCTGGCTGCTGGCCCGCCTGCTGCGGGCGCTGATCCGGCGGCTGTTCGGGAAGTGGGAGCGGGGCAGCGCCGTCTCCGCGCTGGTGATGATCGGGTTCTGGCTGGTAACCTTGGGGATCGCGGTCAGCATCCTGGCCGGGGATTTCCGGGCCCTGGTCGGCTCCCTGGGGCTGGTGGGTCTGGCCCTCTCCTGGGCCCTTCAGACCCCCATCGAAAGCTTTACCGGATGGCTCCTCAACTCCTTTCGGGGATACTACCGGGTGGGGGACCGAATCGCGGTCGGGGATATCTTCGGGGATGTCTTCAGCATCGACGTTCTGACCACCACCCTCTGGGAAATCGGCGGGCCGGACCGGCCCCCCGCCCAGATCCATGCCGAACAGCCCACGGGCCGTCTGATCACCTTCCCCAACAATGAAATCCTGACCGGCACGGTGGTGAACCTCACCCGGGACTTTCCCTATGTCTGGGATGAACTCCAGATACCGGTGGCCAATGAATCGGATCTCGGCTATGCCCTGCCGGTGCTGGAAAAGATCGCGGTGGACCTGCTGGAAAAGGAGATGAAAACACCGGCTCGCCAATACGAAACGATTTTGAAGGAATCCAACCTGGCCTCCTCGGTGCCGGACCGGCCCCAGGTCTTCGTCTCCCTGGCCGATTCCTGGGTGGACATCACCATCCGCTACCTGGTCAATGCGCGAGAGCGGCGGACCTGGCAGAGCGACCTGGCCCGTCTGATCATCGCCGAATTGAACAAACCGGAACACGCCGGAAAGATCATTCCGGCTTATCATCGCCGCCAGGTGCAGTTTATCGATGACGGCGGGCGGCCTCGCAGCTCGCTTTGGTCCGATCTTTCCAGGCAGCAGGGGTGATGCCGGACTTCGGCCGTTCATCTGAACTGAGCCTGCATTCGCTTTGATGCAGCTTCGGGGGAGAAAGGGACGGGAGAAAGATTGCTTGCTCGGAAACGTCGCGTGAACCATGGGTGAGCCGCGGGGCCGCATCGAAAGCCGCTGGATCTCTGTGGACGGAATGCGCCTGGCCGATCGTATAGAAACCAAACTCCCCCGGATGAGGATGCCCACCCTGGTTGTTCGGGGGGAATATGATCCCATCGTGCCCCATCGCCGGGCCGAAGAAGCGACCCGGATGCTTCTCCGCGGCCGCCTGGCGGTTCTGCCGGGCGCGCCCCATGCCGCCAACTTCGATGCGCCGGATGAATTGGCCGAGGTCGTGCTCGATTTTCCGGGGACCGTCGACAGGCGATGAATTCTGAGATCGGGGAAGGCCTGCGGGGCGGCGCACCATGCCCTGCCTCACTATGGCGGTCCGGGCATTCGATCGACGTTGATGGTCATATTCAGCAGCCCCACCGGGTTGCCGAATTGGGTGTAGATGGCAACATCGGCCGCGTCACGGCCATAAGCGATCGCCACACGACCGCCTTGCAGATCGGCCTGTGTGGGATCGAATGTGTACCACCGGTTTCCAACATAGGCCTCCAACCAGGCGTGCAAATCCATCGGTTCGAGCGCCTCAAGGTAGCCCACGACAAGACGAGCCGGTATGGATAGCGCTCGGCAACAAGCAATACCTAAATGGGCCATGTCCCGACATACACCGCTTCCCGATTGGTTTACTTCGCCGGCACTGATGATCTGCTGACCGAGGCCGGGTGTGTACCGTACCGTGTTGCGGATATACTCAACGATGGCATGACATTGATCGTATCCGGCGGCCCGGCCGGCCGCGAGCGAGGCAGCCATGTCAGTGAAACGATCCGATTCGCAATACCGGCTTGGATACAGAAAAGGCAGGGTTTCAGCGGGCAGCTGCTGCACCTCGACAAACGGCGCCCCGGGAGATGTGTCGCATGCATTGGCGGTTTCGATATCAGCGGATGTGCGCACAGAAAAATACCCGGCCGGTGCAACCAGTCGCTGACACAGGTTGCCGAACAGGTCTGTGAACTCAACCGCCGGTACGCTGGGCGACAAAACGTACTCTTCGCGTGCGATCCATTGCTGCAATCCACTCCGGGGGCGCAGCATGAGCAAAAACGGAGTTGGAACCGGAATCTGGAATTCAAGAAAGCAGGATGCGTGTAACCACATGATAATCCTCCAATGCACAAAACTCTACGTCAACCATGCCTGACGCCAGGGGCCGGGCGGTTTTTACCTAAGGCCCCCGGCCCGCCCGGTCCCTCTCAAGCGCCTGGTTGGCCTCCTAATAAATGCATGCGTCCAGTATGGACAGCACTTCAGACAGCAACTCATCACCGGGACGTTCAATTCGCTTGGCACGGCGAACGCGAAAATCAACAGATTTAACTTGCTCAACCATAATGAAACCGGTCAGCTTGCTGTCTTTTGGTATAGGGACGTGAAAGGGAAAACCGCCCTCTGTGTTCGTTACCGGGCACACAAGAGCCAAACCTGTGCTTCGATTGAACAGGTCCTTGCTGACAACTAAAGCAGGGCGTCGCCCCTTCTGCTCATGACCGGATTGTGGATCAAATGTGATTGCGATAATGTCCCCTTGCTTGGGGACATAAGCAGCCATTTACCAGACCTCCTTGCCAATCGGGTCACCCCAGTCGACTTCTCCGGTTTGGTAATTTTCAGGAATACGTGCGACAAGATCCTTAAGATTGTGTTTGCCGCGTATCTTTTTGGCAGGCGTGACAATCATAATACCGTCTTTCACACTGATATCCACCTCGTCACCGACTTCAAGCTGCGCCTCGGCGAGCAGGTTTTTTGTAAGACGAAGTCCTTGGCTGTTTCCCCATTTTTGAATTTTTGCAAGCACACGGCCCCTCCTTATGTATATCCGAAGTATAGCCATTATAAAGGAGATGGTCAAGGTTGATTTTAGGCCAACCTGCGCTTCAGGCGCGACGTTTAGCCGTCGCCTGCAAGCGATGGTTGTATGCCGGGCCTGTCCCGGCTGTATGTGATTGAGCCTGCCTGATCAGCCGAGCCGCCGCTTACAAATCCTTGCGAGATCAGAATTCAGGGTAACTTTTCCGGGCGCGCAAAAACACGAATGGCTCCGCGGTCGTTACCCGTGAAGAAACGGCGAATGTGATTTTTATTATGAGCGGGGGTGCCTCAGAATGCCGCGAAACTGATGTACGGGTCCGGCCGTTACTCTGCCCCGCCGCTTTTCAGGATCTCGGCGATCCGTTTTTGACGCTCCCGTTCCGAAAGGAACGGTGTTGCCTGTATCTGGCGAATTTTCGCCGTCCGTTCTTTTTTTCTGGAAACCGCCCGCTCGGCCTTGGAAATGAGCTCGTCCAGATCACACGGTTTGGTCAGATAATCGAAAGCGCCTGATTTCACAGCCTCCACGGCGGAACCGACCGAGGCATGCCCCGTCAACATAATGACCTCCGGAAGAGGGTGCTTTCTCTTCAGGAGTTCCAGGGTCTGGTCAGCCCGCAGGCCGGCCAGGCCCGCCCCGATGATCGTGATGCAACGCTTTTTCATCCAAACAGCGAAACAGTTCCTTTCCGATATTCGGAAGTTCGCTCAATCTCATGGGGTGCTCCTACTGGTTCGTCATTTGTCCACTCATTCGGGTTCGAGAGTGTGCCTCTCAGACCCACACATCGTTCTCCGCACACAGTTCTCCGCCGGCGTCTCCGGTGTTGACGACGCCCCGGGGTTCGACCGGGAGAACGTGACATTCTTCTTCTGCAACCGGTTTGTATTCAACTCCTTTGCGGACAACATAAAGGTCACGGGAAAAATCCGTGCATGATCTGCGGTGCGGTGAAATCCCGGGTAAAGGCAGTTGACCGTGACTTGATCCTTTTTCAGCCGTTCCGCCAATTCGAAAGTGAACATGGTCAGGGCCGGTTTGCCCTCGGCGTAAATAAGAAATAACTGTAAAGATCATCCGCATGCGGACCCACTACGAATAGGCTTGACCGTATATACAAAATGTGAATACAAACGGTTACATGGAATTTGAATGGGATGAACGTTCGTTCCAAAGAAAAGAGAACAGTATTTTCAAACGCACTATCATTCTCGGTTCTCAGGCTGGCGATTCCCGAAAATTCGAATTGAAGTTATAGTATAAAATCGAATAAAGCGAACTCCGAAAGAGAGGACTTCTGTTCAGTGGATAACCTGTTCGACCTCGAATACCTTCACTCTCTTGTGACCTCCCTAGGGGTGTGGATCCTCGATAAAATACTGCGAATCGAGACGCTCCTTGAGGCGCTGATCATCATATTCGCGCTCCTGATCGCCTTTCTGATCGCACGGCCTCTCAAAAAACGGCTTACTCACTTACCGGAAAACCGCGACTGGGCCGACCGAGTGCAGGGGCGGCTGATCCGGGCATCCATTCCGCTGATACCCTTTGTGCTGGCCGTCTTTTTTCTGCGGATCGGGTATGTGGCCGCCGTCAACAACGGCCTGCCCGGCCTGCTCATCGATACCGTATCGAGCCTGCTGACCGCCTGGGTGATCATCCGGTTTTCCACCTCGCTCCTGCGCGATTCCAATCTCACCCGGGTGATTTCCACTTTGGCCTGGTCGGCGGCGGCCCTGCACATTCTCAACCTTCTCGGCCCCACCATCGACCTGATGGACCGCATGGCCGTCACCCTCGGGGGGGTGCGCCTCTCCCTGCTGCTGCTGATCAAAGGGGTGATTGTCTTCGCGGTGCTGCTGAAGATGGCCTTCAGCGCCTCGGGTCTTCTGGAAAAACGGCTGATGAGCCTGGAAGATCTGACCCCCTCGGTTCAGGTGCTCCTGACCAAGGCCCTGAAGGTGACGCTGCTCGCCCTGGCCGTGATCGTGGCCCTGGGCACCGTGGGCATCGATCTGTCGGCGTTCGCCTTCATCGGCGGCGCCATCGGTGTCGGCATCGGCTTCGGCCTGCAGAAAGTGGTCTCCAATCTGATCAGCGGGGTGATTCTGCTTCTGGACAAATCGATCAAGCCGGGGGATGTGATCGAGGTCGGGGACTCCTACGGACATATCCACTCCCTGGGCGCCCGGTATGTATCGGTGGTCACCCGGGACGGGTTCGAATACCTGATTCCCAACGAAGACCTGATCACCCAGCAGGTGATCAACTGGTCCTTTTCGGATAAACTAGTGCGGCTCAAAATCGGGGTGGGCGTGTCTTACAGCAGCGATATCCGCAAGGCCATGGACCTGATGGTGAAATCAGCGCAAAAGATCGACCGGGTCCTGAAACAACCGGGGCCGGTCTGCCAGTTGAAAAACTTCGGGGACAATTCGGTGGACCTGGAACTGCGGCTCTGGATCGGTGATCCGGAGAAAGGCACCTCCAACGTCAGCAGCGCCGTCCGCCTGGCCATCTGGGACAGCTTCGGAGAGAACGGAATCGAAATTCCGTTCCCCCAGCGGGATGTCTATATCAAGTCTCAGCCGGGGGTCAATTAGATCCCCTGAAAAACCTTTTTCTTCTTTTTCCGGTTATTACTCCACTTCGATAGAGATAATCTTCACTTTTTTTGAAAAATATCTTAAGTCTTGGATTTCGCTCTTTGAAAAAGACAGTTTGATTTTTTAGGTTTGTTTCAAGTTTCTCGTGAAAATTTCCGGTTTGGTTGTTGGATCGAAGCCAGCTATCCAAAGCCGAATAAATATTCGAAGGTATAGCATTCAAGCGGCACTTCGAGAATAGAGAGGATGTCTTTTTGAAGCGGGGTCAATTCAGAAATAAAAAATTGCACATTGCCATCCGGCAATGGCACTTCGCCTTTCACGACATATTGAAATTGTGACAACAGGTTTTCGGTGCGGGGATTTCTCACATCCTTTTTGTTGGGCATAAAGTTGTCAAGCCCCTTGTCTCTTTCGCCGATATTTTTCCTGGCGGTCCTTTCAATGAGTACGATCATCTGCAATGCTATTTTGAACAAAAACAGAAAAGCTTCAATACGCTCCGGGGTGTGCAGATAAATCGGTTCCACTTTGTAACCGCTCTTGGCCCTTCTATTCGTGTGCTCACATTTGTATTGATTTTTATGGGCCATCATCGCGGCTTCAATAGAGAGATCTTCTTTCGCTCTATTGGTTATCAAAGGGTAGTAGCCACAACGAAAAAGTTCTTTCTCATACGCCGATTCATTGAATCGAGTATGAAGGCTGAAATTATCTGTCGTTACAGCGACTTTTTCAACTTTTCCGTGCTTTGGCGTCCTTCCTCTTTTCTTGTTTTTGTATGTTGTGATCGGGTCATTTTTTATTTCGTAATCGAAAAAATCAGCGGTTTTGTTTTTTTTCAAGATCGAATCGCAGGCTTTTGAAATGGCGTCTTCGGTTTTCAGCTTATATTTGTTGAGCTTTGAAGACATTTCTTCCAATGAAGATTTTGTTTTGTCGACTCTGCTTTGAAGCGTTTTGCGTTTTCTTGCGCAAAGACCTTGATCGAACAGGATGATCATTCTGAATTCATATTCTTTGTTGTCCTCTTCTTCATTGATGATGGTCAGGGGGACTTCGAAACCCCGGTTCATCCGGTCTTTATATGGAATAAGCTCTTCCTGTTCATGGGTGTCAAGCGCTTCATGAAGTGCGGTTTTATAGGTTTCATACATGGGTGCCGGTGCAATGAAAAATCCCTCATTGTTATGGATATGCGCCATGTTCAAAATGGTTATGAGTTTTGAATCGGCAACATAAAGAAAATCCTGTTTTCCCAGAAGATCTATGAGGTTTTCCCATTGTTCGACATATGTTGTCACATCCGCCGTGTTTCCGCTGTAGGCTTTCTGGAATAGAAGAAACGCGCAGTCCGAACTTACGGATAAAGACCAGATGAGTTGTTTCAGATCCTGGCGATGCTTTTTGCTGTAACCGAATGTCACCTTGAGGCTATCGGCGGTTCTGTTGTTATTGCAATCACCGTAAACGGAGGCAGAAGTGGTGTCATTATGACATATTTCATTTTCGATTTGAAATTCTTCTATCATTTTTTGGGTGATCAAGGTTTCCAGATTGCCGATGCCGTATGTAAAAAGGGCATCCAGGGTGTCGGCCAATCTATCGTCAAAATACTCTTTGGGATCGATTCCCGGCAGAATTACTTCCAGAGTATTTGTTTCACTTGCGAACTGACACATTCGGTAGAGCTGCATAACCTGAAACATGATGCCGGTGATCATGGCCACACAAGCTTCGCCGTGAGTTAAAACTTTTCTCCGCGGATCAAGGGGGACGTGAATATCAATGGTTTCAATGATCCCGCATTTCTCAAAAAAATGACGCAATATTGGAGCAAATCCAATTACCTTGGTGTGAACCTGGGATAAAACAGGGTCTGTCATTATAGAGCCTCCTTAAGCTATTGGAATGACTCTATAATATAATAAAAGAAAAATCTAGTTTGATTTTTAGGCTATTATTAGGTTTTATAGATAAATAACTTGCCTTAATACATCTATAAGTCCTAAAATCAGCAGTTTTCTATGAATTTCGCCTATTTTCTTTTTTTTAAACTATGTCGAGGAACAAGCGAAATCCAAGGATAATCTTAATTGATAAAATTGATGGAAAATATCTGTTTTTTTGTGTTTTGACAAGTTCCAGTAGCGGGAAAAAGGCTGAAATTCATGAATGACCTCCGCGAAGATGTTCACCTCTTTTTCGAAAATCCGGCAGAATCCGGGGAGCCCGTCGCCGTCACTTTCCATTACCGCCCATAGTCCTCATAAAGACCATCGAATACCAAAAAACACTTTCCCAACGCCTGCTCCGCCGATTCTCTCGCCCGAATCACCCCGACAATTCGCTCATTAATCGCCACGGATTCTTCCACCGCCTTCTTTCCCCAATAATTGATCTCGATATCATGAATGATCGCCCCCAATTTCACCAACCCCGGCTCATCCAACCCATATTCCTTCAGCAGATACTCGAACGCCGACATATTGTGATACCGCCGAATCTCCGCCTCCGGCACGTCAAACGGAATCCCCTCCGTAATTATCGACCCCTTCGGCACGTACCGGAATTCCGCCTCCGGATGGTTGCTTTTTGTTGCTACCCGATCTTGAGTTCAGTCAAGACGAAACCCTGCCGGAGTCCAAACCCGATGGATAGGCGAAAGGACAAAACTTCGGCATGAAGCCGTGATCAAAATGAGATTGACTTGAAATGCCGCGGGAGTTACGATTGTAGAAAAGGAGGATCAAAATGCAAACATATCAGTTTAAAAAAGTTGCCGACAGCGATGGGAAGGTGACCATATCCGGTCTGCCGCCGTCGGCGAAACTGACGATTCTGGTTTTGGATTCCGAACCGTCCGAGTGGCGGGATAAAATGATGGAATTCATGAATGATCTCCGGGAAGAGGGGCACCCTTTTTCCGAAATGAGCAAAGACGAAATCCTGCGCCATCTGCGTGAAAGCCGCGAGGAGGTATGGAAAGCGGAATATGATCGTTAGCCTGGATACCAATATATGGATATTTGGCTTCCTGGAGAAAGACTTGTTTTGCGAAAAAATCCTTTTGAATTTGAACGAATTCGACATCACCATGCCATACCAAATACGAGCCGAATTGGAACGGAATCTGTCCCCCGCCTATATGAAACGCTTTTATCTGCTGGCGCTTGAGACGGGAGTTCAGTTCGATTTTGAACCTGTACCCCAAAAATTTCTATCCATGTACGCCCAAAAAGGCTTGAAAAAGGGGGACTGGGTTATCGGCGCCTTTTGCGAATGGCGGAAAGTGGATATCATTGTTTCGAACAACCGGGATTTTCTCAGAGGCTTAACCGGAAGCCATTTCTTTCGGGTCTTATCGCCCCGGGAATTTTGCGAGAAATTTGATTTGGCATAAACGATCCGATATGTTTCGGCCGCTATTTCTTGCTGAATTTCTCAGTGAATCTCCACCCGCAGAGCGGGTGGCCTCAGGAAGCCCCCCGGAGGGGGGCGTTTTCGTTAGGAAAGCCCCGTTGGGGCTATAATAAATGGTTTACTCGAAATCCAAATCTAATTGTTG
>JAABSQ010000073.1 GCA_011390315.1 Desulfobacteraceae bacterium | reverse complement strand
TCCCCTCTCGGACCCTCCCCTTCGACATGCAGACCATCGTTATCAATGCAAACACCTTGCAGGCCATTGAGGCTAAAATTCCATTTACCGTCATGAATATCGCCGAATTAAAACATTGCTTTCCGCTCATTTCCCCAAATACGACCGGAATTCCCGCATCGCCTCTTGAATGTCGATGGCGTAGCCGAGCCCCTCGAAATTTCGGGTGAGCACCTTCAGGGTATTGATCCCGACTACGTTCCCCTCTTCATCGACCAGCGGTCCGCCGCTGTTTCCGGGGTAGATATGGGCATTGGTCCGAACATAATAGTCATCGAAACCCGAGACCACGCCGGAGCTGACGGTATCGCGGATCCCCAGCGGACTGCCGACCGCATAGACGTTCTGCCCCTGAGAGAGGCGCCCCCTGCTTCGGGGAGAGAGATACGGGCTTGCAATACACCGGTCCAGTTTCAGGAGCGCCAGGTCATGGTCTGCGCTCAAAGCGACCAGGTGGGCCGGCATGGTGGATCGGTCTTTGAGGGTGACGGTGAAGGATCGGGTGTGGGCCTGGCGGCTTCGGGACCGGTAGTTGTATTTTTCAGAGGCGTAGTTGTTTCGACCGGCATTGAACTCTCTTCTTTTCTGATCGTAATGCCGCTTGCGGGCGTTGTATTGCTGGAGCTGATAATGGTATTGATTCTCCGCCGCCATCTTTCTGGCAATGTTCTGTTCGTGATCGATCTTTCTTTTGTATTCGTCCAGTCGAAGTTTGGTTTGCCGCAGGTTGCGCCGTTCGGCATCAAATTCTTTTTCAACCTCGCGGATTCGGGCGTCGATCTGTTTGAGCTTCTCATCCGTCATCCGTTTTTGATCTTCATCCCCCTTGATCACATGCTTATTGGTGAGAATGTATCCGTCCCCATTGACGAAGAACCCGGAGCCGGAGCCCATGGGCGTGTCGATCTTGACGGTGCGCAGGGTCGCCCGTTCCACCGGATTTTTCGGATCATACCGTTTGGCGAACTCCTGTTCCAGGTTCCGGGCCTTGGGGCCGGTCTCCTTCATGGTGTTGATGAGTTCGGCATTGTCTTCGCTGTTCACCGGAGAGTCGGTGAATCGCCAATTGCCGTCGGCATCTTTGTACTTGTAGATCTTGGCCTGAGTCGCCGCCGGCAGACTGATCACCGCCGCCATTGCTGCGATCCCGATCCAAAGCATGATCGGTTTCGAAGGGTTGCCAGAGGTTTTCATCTTGTCGATCCCCTTTCTTTTTCATGTTCGTGTTGCCGATCCGATCGGCCGATAACGGTACATCGCGCTTTCAGCTCCCGAACCTCCGGGTACTTGGTTTCCTGAACCGCCGCGGTGCGGGTTGGAAACGGATCATATGAAACGCTTTGTACTCGGTCCGTCAGAACCGGGACTGGGCAGAAACGCCGTGGAGAAAGAGAAGGGTTCGCCCGGCGACCCCGCTGTCCACATGCTGGGTGGACCGGTGGCTTTGCGTCCCAGCCTTGCGGTCTGGTTTGCCCTGATCGAGTCGAATATCGTGTGGTTTATTTTTGATTAGGCGAAGAACGCTCGAAATGTCAAGGAAAAATATCGATGTCGAACCGGCTCAGGCAAAATGGCGGTGTAGGGTGCTTTCCTGGATGTTTACAATGCGGATACCAACAGGGCCGCATGATCGCCCCGGCTATTTGCCGCTGACGTCTCTCTGAACGGCCAGAAAATGGGAAACCCGCCCTTCGTCATTGCGAATGGGAGCGATTTTCCATTCCATCATGAAAGTCGATCCATCTTTTCGGTAATTCAAGGCCCGGCCGTGAAACAGGTTGCCTTCGGCCAGATCCTGTTCCAACCGGTTCAGCACGTCCGGATCGGTTTCCGGGCCTTGGAGAATAGCGGGGGTTTTCCCGATGACTTCGGTCGGGGCATACCCGGTCAGCAGAGAAAACGCCGGGTTGACATAGATGATGGGATACCCGAGCCCCGCCTCCGTGATCATGATGGCGTTGAAGGATTGTTCCAGAGAGGCTTCAAACAGGCGCTTCATAATGGTCTTATAATTTTCGTCATGCTGAAAAATGTCGGATATGTTCATGGTGACCCCCCGGCAAAGTGAGAATGGTTGGCTCTTACCTTAAATTCAGAACATAATTCCTACATCGGAGCATTCAAGGTGCCTGGATGAGGCTAAATCGATCATAGAAGGCGGATGGATTTTGATCTTCACGGAAATCAGCCGGTGAAGTACAGCCATACCGCGGCCACCAGGATGGTGATCAGGATGCTCAATCCGATGTCCTTGTGGCGCCACCGCGGATCCGACGGCTTGATATCAAGGCCCTCGCCCTCCTCGGCGGTTTGAAAGGTAAGCCCGGCGAGCTGATCCCGATCCGGGGGTTGCGTCAGGTAACTGACCACCACGAGGATGATAGAGCATATGATAAACAGGAAGATGGCATAGTGAAGAAAATTGATATCCGCATACCAGAAGAGAAAACCGTCGAGATGGTCGGAGCTCAATTCTGCGACCAGTCGACCCATTCCCAGCACGAATCCGGACAGCAGGCTGACAATGGCTCCCGTGGCATTGATCCGTTTCATGGCGACGCCGAACAGGAAAACCGCGGCAATGGGAGGCGAAATATAAGCCTGTACGCTTTGCAGGTATTTATAGATCTCCTGTGAGATGTTTTCCATGACCGGAACCCAGAGCAGGCCGGCGATGACAAGGGCGGCCGTGGCGCCCTGCCCCACGCGCACCAGGTGTTGTTCCGATGCTTGGGGTTTCCATTTTTTGTAAAGGTCCCATGTGATCAAAGTCGAGCAGGAGTTGAAAACCGAGGAAAGAGAACTCATCAGGGCTGCGAGCAGACTGGCGACCACTATTCCGCGCAAACCGAGAGGCAGGAGGACGCCGATCATCGTGGGCAGGGCTTCATCCGGTTCTCCCAGGGTCAATTTGCCTTGCTGGGCCAGGGCCGCGGCGACAATCCCGGGCAGAACAAAAATAAACAGCGGCAGGACCTTCAGAAGGCCGCCGAACAGACTTCCGCGCCTGGACTGGTCAATGCTGCTGGCCGACAGCACACGCTGGACGATAAACTGGTCAGTGCACCAGTACCATATGCCCAGGATGGGCGCACCGAACAGGATCCCTGTCCAGGGAAAATCCGGATGGTCCATCGGCAGCCACATGTTGAAGAAGCTGTTCGGCAGGGTATTTCGCAGCTCCCCCCAGCCGCCGAGGGCGCTGAGGCCAAGTGCCGTGACCAGAACAGAGCCGGCAATCAGCATGAACATCTGGATCAGATCCGTGTAGAGGACAGCCCGCAACCCTCCGAAGACCGTGTAAATGCCGGTTGCAATCACTACAATGATCGCGCCGGTCCAGAAATCGATTCCCATGAGGCTGACGAAAACGATACCCCCGGCGGCGATGGTCACGGAAATTTTGGTCAGCACATAGCCGACGACGGAAATAATGGCGAGGTACCAGCGGGAGGCAGGAGAATAACGCCGTTCCAGGAATTCCGGCATCGTGAATACGCCGCTCTTCACATAAAAGGGGACAAATACCCAACCCAGCATCATCAGGATCAATGATGCAAGTATTTCGAACTGCCCCACGGCCACCCCGCTGGCGGCGCCTGTGCCGGCCAATCCCACGAGGTGTTCAGATCCGATGTTGGAAGCAAAAAGCGATGCACCGATAATGAACCATCCCACATTGCGGCCGGCCAGGAAATAACCGGCCGAGGTCTTGCGGGTGGTTTTTTCCCGGGTCGTGGCCCAGAAGGCGATTCCGAATACGAGGATGAAATAGCCGGCTATGATCAGCCAGTCGATTCCCGACAATAATCCTTCCATCGGCACACTCCTTTGCATTCAGAGAATTGTATTGGCTATCTAATGTCCATCCATAAATGAGATAATTTGTCCAAGTACAGGGAAGGAAAAAATTTTAACCGCAGACACATATTGAGTATTTCGAGGATTAAAATATTTTTCCCGACGCCGTAATCGGAAGTAAACAGATAAAACTTTTTCTACTCGGCAATCTTCACCCAGATATTGCCGTTCCGATGGGATTCAACAGTTTTTTCTATGAAGATCAAACCTCTTATGCCGTCTTTGATGGTGGGAAATTCTGCAGGATGATATTTTTCCTTTTTAATCGCCTTTGCCACCCCTTTGTAAATACTTCCCATGGAATCGAATATACCTTCGGGGTGTCCCGGCGGCATTTTAGTTCCGTCCAAAGACAATTCGGAATTATAAGGATGTCCCGGCTTTAAGACCCTCAAGGGCTCTCCTTCCTGAAGGAAATACAGGTAATTTGGGTTTTCCTGTTCCCATTTCAGGCCGCCTTTGTCTCCGTAAATTTTTACAGTGAAGTTATTTTCTTCCCCGGTGGCTATCTGGCTGGATGTCAATACTCCTTTTACAAATTCCGAGAAGCGCAATAGAACCGTCCCGTCTATATCCATTTCATTGTCTCTATACAGATAATTGAGATCAGCCAGGACTTCCTTTATCTCCAGGCCGGTTACATATTCTATCAAATCAAAAGCATGGGTTCCGATGTCTCCTATACAGCAGCTTATACCGGCTTTCTCCGGATCGAGGCGCCATGTATTCCTGCGCTTTTCTTCATCGTGGACAATCGGATTCAGCCATCCCTGATAATACTGTGCATCTATCTTCTGAATTTTTCCGATATCGCCATTGGCAATCATTTCCTTCATCTGGCGTATCATCGGATAGCCTGTATAGGTATAAGTCACCGCAAAAACGGCTTTCGATTCCCGGAGTGTTTCCTCCAGTATTCTGGCTTCCGTGTAGGAGGTGGTCAAAGGTTTCTCGCAAATTACGTGGAACCCGTTTTCCAGAAGTTTTTTCGCCATCGGGAAATGAAGAAAATTAGGTGTAAGCACTGACACCGCCTGCATTCGTTCATTTTTCGGCAGAGCTTTTTCTCCTCGGATCAAGGCGTTGAAATCTTTGTAAATTCTGGCTTCCTTCAACCCGATTTTTTCAGCAAATGCTTTATTTTTTTCATAATCGGAACCAAACACCCCTCCTGCTATCTCATATTGATCATGCATGGACGCGGCTGCACGATGCAATATTCCGATAAGGGAATCATCGCCGCCGCCTAATATTCCCAATCTGATTTTAGCGCTCATGATTTACTTCACTTACTTGATTGCAGGATGATTTAGATGTGAGCACCACGACTTATATTTTTTTTAATCCCATAGGAATTCGCTCTTTGTCAACGAAAATACAACGATGTTTTCAAATGTGCCCCGTCTGGCTCGCCTCCCCTCGCGGCTACAACATATTGCGGCCGAGGGGGAACGCGAGCGGACGGCAAGGCGGCATGGCAGCGGGGAATGGTCAAAGATCGGCAAAGGACAGGTACCCGATTTCCTCCGCCGGTTCGGTTTTTCCGAGCGCTTCAAGCTCCTCGTCGCCGGTTTTTTCAACGACGATGTCCATTCTTATCCGCAGGTCATTCAAGGGGTGCGCTCCCAAGAGTGAAACCGCCCTTGCCCCCACTTTCTCCTTGCATATATCGGAAAAGATGTTCATTGTTTTTTATATTTGGAGTCTTACCATTCGAATAGGTAATCTTCACTGCACAGGTAATTCCGATAGGTACGAGACCCATTTGTTTTTACTTGCATGGGGCCGATGCATACCGCACCATCGGCCACAGAAACGATTTGATAGAACAAAGGAGGCCGCATGCCGAAAAAAGAAGAAAAGAAAAAAGATGAGAATTATGTCTACGTCAAAGACAGCCAGGGCGTCGAATATGTCTGCCGGTTGGAGGATTTGAAAAAAGCCGAGGAACTGACCGAAGAAGAAAAAGAGAAATGCATGGCGCCGCCGGGCAGTGCTTGAGAAGCCGCTGTTTAATTTTCGGCTTTGAATAGATCCTTTTGTGCCTTTTAAGCCAATAAGGTGCATGATGGCGGCATGGAATCCGGATAAGTATATCTCCGCATGGAATTTTGCTTCACGCGCTCACCTGGGGCAACTGGTGCCGGGATCGCCGCTGCCCTACATCAATCATATCGCCAGCGTGGCCATGGAAATCATGCATACCCTTGCGGTGGATGCGTCCATTCACCATCCGGATTTGGCGGTCCAGTGTGCATTGCTGCATGATGCCCTGGAGGATACCGAAACCACCTATGATATTTTGGAAGAACAGTTCGGTGACCCGGTGGCGGCCGGTGTACTCGCCCTCACCAAAGACCGGCGACTGCATTCCAAAGAGGCCCAAATGGAGGACAGCCTGACAAGGATACAGGGTCAGCCTCGCGAAATCTGGATGGTCAAGCTTGCGGACCGCATCACCAACCTGCAACCCCCGCCCGTTCATTGGCGCAAACCCAAAATCCTCCGTTATCGGGAAGAAGCCAAAAGGATTTTAGAATGTTTGGGTTCGGCCAGTCCTCATCTTTCAAAGAGGCTGGCGGGTAAGATAAAGTTCTATGCAGCAAAGGTCTAAACAGCTTTTAATGAACCGCCGCAAGTTCCTCACCCGCTTCACCCTGACCCTCGGCGGCGCCGCTCTGCTGGCATCCTATCCGCTCTGGATCGAGCGCCGTATCGTACTGGTCAACACCTACCGCATTCCGGTGCCGCGCCTGCCCGGGGCTTTTCATGGGTTCAGACTGGTTCACCTGACCGACCTTCATTACGGATTTCTGGTTTCTCTGGGATTTCTGCAATCGGTGGTGAAGCGGGCCAACCGCATCCCGAGGGATGTCACCATCTGCACCGGCGACATTGTGGATGTACGCAACTCGTCCCATCAGATCGATCGGGTATGGCCGCTCTTGTCTCACCTTCAGGCGCCGGGCGGGGTTTTTTCCGTGCTCGGCAATCACGACCACTGGGCAGGCGGGGACCGCTCCCGGTTCTGGCTTCGGCGCACCGGCCAGGACCTTTCCAAAAAGGCGGTCTGTTTCACCCGGGACGGGGAACGGCTCTGGCTGGCCGGCGCCGGTGATCTGATGGAAGACCATGTGCCGCTGGATTCCGTCATTCAGAATATTCCGGAGGATGACTGCCGCATCGTGCTGGCCCACAATCCCGACACCGCGGATACCTATTACCGCTCCCCGGTGGATCTCATGATCTCGGGCCATACCCACGGCGGACAGGTGCGGGTCCCTTTTTACGGATCACCGGTTTTGCCGGTACGGAACAAAACCTATTCCTGCGGCGTGAAGCAAACCCCCAAAAAATATCCCATCTTTATTTCCAGAGGCATCGGCTGGTCGATCCTGCCGATCCGCTTCAACTGCTATCCGGAGATCGCCGTGCTCGAACTGGTCTCGGGATCGGCGTGAACGGGTCTGCGCCTGCGGATTGATCTTGACCTTTTCCATGCTTATCGTATATATAAAAGATGAGTATCACAGCCGCCCGGAATCCTCATGGGGCGGAATGATTACGGCGCCCGTCTACGGGGCGGCCGGATAATGACGAATCCGTGATCTGAAAGCGGATGAAAGGAGCGACATCCTATGGAAAAGACCAAGATGAGACGATTAAATGTCAATCTGCCGGAACCGATATTTAAACAATTGCAGGAACTGGCCAGTGAATCGGGACAAACCCTGACCCAGGTCGTCCGCAACGGGTTGGGGCTGGCCGATATCGCCTATAAGGAGGCCAATATCGGCCATAAACTGGCGATCACCGATAAACGGGGGAAGGTGCTGAAGGAGATCGCCCTTGTCAATTAAAAATAGACGATTAAAATTGACAATTAAAATAATGAATTAAAAATAGTTGCTTGAAACGGCCGATGAAGAGAGTGAACTGAACGGCTTATAAACGGTGAATAACCGGGTGATATAAATGCCGGAGATGCCCGACAATCAGACCGAGATTGAAGACTTTACCATCGACATTCAGGAGCCGATCACCACGGGTCTGAAGGTCGAATACCGGCCCAAGGAAAGAACCGCGGCCTGGATCGGGATCAGCCTGATCAGCACCTTTGCCGGCTCCATTTTTCTGATTCTGGCGATATTCGCGCTGCTGGTGTTCAACAGCGAGGGGTTCAAGGACCCCAAATCGGCCATCGATGCCTTTATCGCCCTGCTGGAGGGGATGGCCAAATTCTTTTCGACGGTCTTCGGACCGCTGCTGGCGTTTGTGCTGGGCTATTATTTCGGCACCGGTCGCCAGGGGGCGGACCCGCCGACCGGTACCTGAGCCAATCCGGGTCGGCTATTTTTTCTTGGGCGGTACATGGGTGGCGCCCCCCAGAAAGATTTCCGCGGCCTCGGCTTCGGTTTCCGACAGGGTCGGATGGGGATGGATGGTGTAGGCCACGTCCTCGGCCAGGGCCGCCATTTCCACCGCCAGCACCCCTTCGGATATCAACCCCTCAGCATGCCGACCGACGATCCCGACGCCCAGAACCCGCTCCGATTCCGGATCGATGAGGAGCTTGGTCAGGCCGTCCGGCACCCCCATGGTGACGGCCCGGCCCGAATACTTCCACGGGAACCGCTGCACCCGCACCTCCCGATTTTGCTGCTTCGCTTCGGTTTCGGTGAGCCCGCACCAGGCGATCTGGGGATCGGTGTAGACCACCGCCGGAATGGCCACGGCATCAAACGCCGAGGCTTCGCCCGCGATCACCTCGGCGGCGATTTTTCCTTCCCGGCTCGCCTTGTGGGCCAGCATCATGCCGCCGATCACATCCCCGATGGCGAAGATGTTGGGATCCGCTGTTCGCATCCGGTCGTCCACCTGAATGAAGTCCCGGTCATCCACTTCGACCTTTGTGTTGTCCAGCCCCAGTTTTTGGCTGTTGGGGGATCGGCCGATGGCGATGAGCACCCGATCAAAGGTCTGCTCGGAGATGTCGGACTCGCCCTCGAAGGAAACCTGAACGCCGCCCTCCCCTTCTTCCATTCGGCTGACCTTGGTTTTGAGATGGATCGCCTCGAATTCGGTGTCCAACCGCTTTTTCAGCGGCTTGACCAGGTCCGGGTCGACCCCGGGCAGGAGCTGGTCGGCCATTTCCACCACCTGAATGCGGGTGCCCAGGGCGGAGTAGACCATCCCCAACTCCAGCCCCACATAGCCCCCGCCCAGAACCAGCATCGATTCGGGGATCTCGGGCAGCCCCAAAGCCCCGGTGGAGTTCATCACCCGGCCGCCTTTTTTGATCTGAGCCCCGGGAAAGGGGATGGGCCGGGAGCCGGTGGCGATGATCGCCTGCTCGAAGGTGATGCCGCTCACCTCTGCATCCCGCAGCCGCAGCCGGTCGGAAGCGACGAATTCGGCCCGCCCCTGAATGTACTGCACTCCCCGCTGCTCGCACAGGGCCGCGAGACCGCCGGAAAGCTTGTCCACCACCCGGTCTTTCCAGGCCCGAAGCGCCTTGAGATCGATCTTCGGCTTGTCGTAAGTGATTCCCATGTCCCGGGCCCGGTCGGCATCGTGCATCACCTCCGACAGGTGCAGGTAGGTCTTGGAGGGGATGCACCCTCGAAAGAGGCAGACCCCGCCGGGCCGTTTGTCGGTGTCGATGAGGGTCACATCCAGGCCCAGATCGGCCGCTCGAAAGGCCGCCGCGTATCCGCCCGGCCCGCCGCCGATGACCACCACATCCGCTTCCTGTGTCAGTTCTCCCATTACCATGTGAATGCCTTTCTTTTGAACGGTTCGCCCCGAACGGCTACACCATGGTGTAATGGACCATGGTGTAGCC
>JAABSQ010000072.1 GCA_011390315.1 Desulfobacteraceae bacterium | reverse complement strand
CTCGTAGAGGGAACACTGGGATGATATCAGTATGGTCAACACCACGACCACAATCAATAATGTCATTTGGTCTCCTTTAGGATAAACGAATCTCCTCTCATTCAAAAAGGTGCCGATGCGGTCCTGAAATGAGTGACAAAACGGTTCCTATAAATTTTTGAATACACCTGAATTTATAATAATAATGACAGTGAAGGGATAAATCAAATCATCCACCGGCTCTTTAGGGCTTTTTTTCCGTAATTTCAAGCGAATTTTGCGGGTCCGAAGCGGGTTTCAGCACCTCCAGCACCTCTTTGGCGATGGAGCGAAGATGAAGGTCCCGTTGGGGAAAGGCGATCTCGATAGATCTTTCCCGAAACATTCGATCGATCTCGAATCGAATCTCGGTTTCAGCGATAAGACAGTTGTCGACGTCGGTCCAGACTCGCAGCTTAAAACTGAGGGAATTGTCGCCGAAGTCGGTAAATAGAACGCTCGGTTTGGGATATTTGAACACATAGGAATTGTGGTCGGCGATTTCCATCAGAGTGTCTCTTACCGCTCCGATGTCGCTGCCGTAGGCGACCCCCACCGTGATGTTGCGGCGAATCCGCATGTCCTTGAAGCTCCAGTTGGTCACCTGGCTGCTGACGAATTCAGAATTGGGAATGATCAGGGATGCATTGTCGTAAGTCTGCACCTGGGTGGCCCGAATGTTGATCTTTTTCACCTCTCCCCAGATGCCGTTGATCTCCACCGCGTCTCCCACCTGGATGGGGCGTTCGAAAAGCAGAATGATGCCGCTGAAAAAGTTGTTGAAGATGTTCTGAAGCCCGAACCCGAGACCGATTCCCAGAGCCCCGAGCATCACCGCCAGGGATTGGGTACTGAAACCGATGACCTGCAGGGCGATCAGAATGCCCACGCCCCACAACACATAAGAGACGATCACGGTGATCGAATTTTTCAGGCCCCGGTCAATGCCGCTCTCTGCCAGAATCTTGTCTACAAACAGGTTCTGCCATACCCGAACCACGGCGTGGGTGAGAATCAGGGCCAGAATCACATAGACCAGGATCATGAGACTCAACCGGAAATTGCCGATGGTGACGGGAATATTCAGTAACCGGAGATAACTGGTAAAAAAATCGGTTTTGTCGATTTTCCAGGAAAATAAAAGGGTCAGGGCTAGAATACCGGCCCAGAGGAGCCAGCCGATCTGGATCAGGACCCACCGAACCGGAAAAGCGGGCTGGGATTCCGCAGGGGTCTGGGCACGATAGGTCTTATATTGCTCCTTGGCCTCTCGAAGCACCTCGTACAGGAGCCATACCCAAAGCAGAAACCCGAGAGTGAATCCCCAGGAGGTGAACCAATAGAGGGCAAGAATGCCGTATCCGCCCATTTCCAGCAAAAGCGCGCCCAGGGAAATAAAATAGGAAACCCCCATCCAGAATTTGGGGGGAATCGGTAAAGATATGCCGAAAGCGCCGCCGGCCGTATCGGTGCTGAAATGCATTCGCCAGAACAGCATACACCAGAAAACCAGAGCGATTTCAAACAGCAGACGGACCCAGACCAGAATGAGTGAGTGGCCGCCGTGTGCCCAGAGCAAAAACACATAGAGGAGGGCAAACACCCGGGCCAAATGCAAAAGCAGCCGAAACCGGCGGGTTATGGATTTGGAGATCGCTTGTTCGGCTTCCTGATTCCAGACCTTCAAGAAGCAGAGTCCCCATCGCGTAAAAAGCCAGATACAGCTCACATAGAAGGCGATCCGAAATAAAGAAAGGGTGTGGTATAGATTCCGGATATAGCCGTAAACAAACAAAAACAGGGTCGCCCCGAGAATCAGCAGAGACCGTCGAAACAGCCGCAGCAAGAGAAAACGCCAAAAGTGCATCTCCTTCATGTGGTGGCGCTGATTCACCGAATAGCAGAACCGCTGAAGGCGGAACAGCAGGATTTCAATGATGGTGAAGAAAATGAAAAAAGAGAAAAAAGGAAAATACCCGCTTTCTCGGTACCGAATTTGAAGGTTCTGAAGATCATCCGCCACCCGTTCCCGGCTCTGGGGAAGAAGAGCGGCAAATTCATTTCCGATCGCCGTCAGGTCGAACAGGTTGCCCTGGGCTTTTTTCCGCTGGAACAGAACCGCTTTCCGCTTTTGCTTCAGCAGTGGCTCGAATTCTGTTGAAAATTCGATCAGTTCCCGGTGCGTGTTTTCCAGTTTTTCGATGTTGCGGGTATAAATTTTCTCCAGCTCCTGGAGAATTTCAATTTTTTGGGAAATAGTTTGAAGAAGATCTTTTTGTTCGCGGAGAAGAGCCTCGCTCACTGGATCGGCGTCCAGAACCTTCTGGAGATTTTTCATCTGCTCCTGATTGGCGGTCAGTTGTTCCTGAGCCGCCGCCAGGCTGCCCTTGATGTCCTGGAGCTTTGTTTTCCAGTCTTCCAAGTGAAAGGAAACCTGTTGCATGGCCGCGCTGTGTTTCCCCAGGGCGTTTTCGATCTCATCCACCCGGGCGTCGGGCCGCATCAAGAGATTCGACTGAGCGGACAACTGGATTTCATAGGCGTTGATTCTCGCAGAGGCGATCTCGTCCAACCGCTTCAGTTCACTCAGGCGTTTTCGATATTCCGCCAGTTTTTGTTTTTCACTCTCCAGGCTCGATTCAATCAGGTCCCGGGCCTTGGCCAGGTCCGAATACTCGGGGGGTTGGGCCGGCAGGGGTTCTTCCGGTTCGGCCGAAACGATTTGAACGAACATCAAAGAACAGATCACCAGCACCAGCATGCGGATTCGCCTAAAAAACAGGGGTGCGGAGGACCTTTGATCTCTTGGCGCCATCATCAAGACCTCATGTTCCTCTTATGTTACAGAATAGATCGGAAGCAACGGGATCAGGCGAGTGGCCATGGGGCGCCAGGGTTCGACACCCCACGGCTTAAAACGGGAGAATACAAATCAATGAATCGGTGTGGGCTCATTAATCGGATAGATCCATTCATTTCAGCCCAGGCGGGTGATCACCGATTCCGAGAGGGTATCGTCATCCGACTTAAAAACCGGAATCAGTTCCGAGGCGATGTCTTTGATCGATTTGATCTTCTTCTTTCTCATCACGGCCTGAATGGTTTCCACCCCCTCTTCGATGAGTTTCAGCCCTTCCGCGATGCGCATCACGTCTTCCCTATCCAGTTTTTCGATCGCTTCCGTCATGTCCGCCCTCCTTTTGTTTGAAAGTGAGTTTTTCTCAGGCAAGTCGAAGCCGAGTGCCATTCGGCATCGGCTAAGGACCACTCTAATTCAAAAGCCGGGGAAAAGTCAAAAATAAACCCTTCCCCGGCTTTGTTTCACACCGGTTGTTCGTACCCGAATCTAAAATCCTAGCCCGATTACATGTTCCGGTTCCGAATCAAAGTATAGCGAAGGTCCATGTTCCCGTTCTTATCGGCCGGACGGGTGTCCACAATCAGGCGCCAGGATGAGTTTTCATCCAGAAGCCCGGCCACCGTGGTCACCTTCATCATCACCAGGGGCGATTCATCCGGTTTTATATGAATGCGTTCGCTTTCGTCGAATGAAATCGCGTCCTTTTCGCTCTTTCCGTACTCCAACCCCACCAGCGAAGAACCCTCTCCGTAATAGAGAAGCGCCTTGTTGATGGCTGCAGAGAGTTTGGGGGTGTAGGAGGATAATTCTTTATCGATGGTATTCATCAGTTCAAAAGGGGACATGGGGCTCCTGTAAAAATATCATTGCAATATTTGGAGATATATCTATTATTGAATCCCGTACAGATTGCCAATCATAATTAATGGAAAGCGTATCGTCAACTGCTAAAAGCAGCCGATGCCTCTTGACAATTCGATAAAGGTTCTGATCTTCAGCTGAAGAAGGGCGAACTTCAAAACATTCTTATCCGAATCTGATTTATTCGGGAACTGCCACGCTGGAAGATTCCATTCCCATGCTCCTTCCCAACTCCCCACAACCTCATACCTACAGGAGTTCATCATGAACAAGAGACTTTATTCGGTATTTATTATTTTTCTTTTCTCTCTGATCCCGGCCGGAGCTTGGGCTTACCAGGCTGAGGGAACCATTCAGGGATACCACTGCGTCACAACCGGGAAAACCTGCCCGCTGGGCAAGGAAGACCCGATGATCGCCGTTGAACGGATATTCGTGCTTTATACGGGCGACGGATCCTATTACTTCATTCCCAACCTGGATCGCGCTATTCTCGCCAGGCATATTCGAGAGAAGGTAAGGATCACAGGCGAAGTCAATGAGAAGTATCGTTCTCTGAAGGCGGATATCTTCGAGGTCAAGTACGAGAACGGATGGAAGGAAACCTGGTCCAAAGAACTGGAACTTGAGCTGATGAATACACTTCAGCTCTCACCGTTTTGATCGGTTTAATACGGGCTTCATCAAAAAAAACGGCAGTGATCATCGTTTCGGCCAAGCCTGAATGAGTGCTGGCCGAAACGGTGATCCTGGCCAAAAAAAACGGCCGATGGGGATCTCAGGATCGCACCCATTGGTCGTTTTTATTCATTCTTATTTTACGGTTTTATAATAGAGTTCCTCCGCCTTTTCCATGGCCGCCTGGGAGGCGCTTTTGACGGTGCTTTTGGTCTTGAACCAATAGATGCCGGTTCTTCCGTGAAAGCCCAGCAGTTTGGCGCCTTCCTCCAGGGGATCGCCTTCGTCGGCGACGGTTTCATATTCCAATCTTCCGTCGGAGGCCAGGAATGCGACATTGTCCATCATCAGCTCGTCATATTTTTCCTGAATGGAGATTTTCAGCACATGAAGGTCGTCGGGGCCTTCTTTCCGGGAAATGATATTCCCGATTTTCATCCCTTTCAGGTAAATATCTTCGCTGTCCAGTTTCGGTTCGTCTTCAAATACCACATAATAGACCTTGTCGAATTCCGGAAGCCGGTCGATCCGGTCGGGGAACATGGTGGCACATCCGGCCGGCAACAGCAGAAACGCACAGAGCATCAGACAGACGAATCGGTTCATTTGCAGTCTCCTTTGTTTCCCCGCAGGGGCGGGCGCATTAAGGGTATGATGCATTTTCTCCTATCGCCAAAAAATAGTACCGGAGAGCGACCCTGTCAAAAACTTCTCAATCCTCCTGAAGCTCGGGAAGGCTTGCATAGTAGTCGAGGATCTCGGGGTTGCGAAGGGCGTCCTTGTTGAGCACCTTCTGGCCGGCAATCGCCTTTTTGACCGCCAGTTCCACCTTTTTCATGTTGAGGGTATAGGGCACATCCGGCACCTCCACGATTTTAGCCGGCACATGCCGGGGCGAGGCATTGGCCCGAATCGTCTTTCGAATCTTGTCCTTGAGCTCGTCGGTGAGGGCATACCCGGCCATCATCTTGACGAAGAGAATCACCCGGACATCGTTTTTCCAGGGCTGGCCGATGACCAGACTGTCTTCGATCTCGTCCAGCTGCTCCACCTGCCGGTAGATTTCGGCGGTGCCGATGCGCACACCGCCGGGGTTGAGGGTGGCATCGGATCGGCCGTAAATGGTCACCCCGCCCCGGTCGTTGATTTCGATGAAGTCCCCGTGGCGCCAGACCCCCGGGTAAACATCGAAGTAGGCGTCGTGGTATTTTTTCCCGTCGGGATCATCCCAGAAATAGATCGGCATGGAGGGCGCCGGTTTGGTGCAGACCAGTTCTCCCTGCTGATTGTAGACCGGCTCTCCGTCTTCATTGAAGGCTTCCACCGCCATGCCGAGGCCCCGGCACTGAAGTTCGCCGGTATAGACCGGCCCCGTGGGATTGCCCAGCGCAAAACAGCCGTTGATATCGGTGCCGCCGGAAATGGAGGCGAGCTGAAAGTCTTCTTTGATCGATTTATAGGCAAATTCGAATCCTTCCACCGAGAGCGGAGAACCGGTGGACAGGAGGGCCCGCAACGGGGAGAGATCGAATTGTTTTCCAGGCTCCAGACCGGAGTTCATGAGGGCGGCGATATACCCGGCGCTGGTGCCGAAGACGGTGATTTTCTCTTCCTCTGCCATTTTCCAGAGGGCCTCGGGACCGGGATGAAAGGGATTTCCGTCAAACAGAACTACCGTGGCCCCGACGGAGAGGGCACAGGTGAGCCAGTTCCACATCATCCACCCGCAGGTGGTGAAATAGAAGATATTGTCCGACCGCTTCAGGTCGGTATGGAGAAGGTGCTCTTTCATCTGCTGAATCAGAATGCCCCCGGCGCTCTGGACCATGCACTTGGGCAGTCCGGTGGTTCCGGAGGAATACATGATATACAGCGGATGCTCAAACGGCAGCTGAACAAAGTCGATCTCCAGCCCCGATTTTGAAGATTTGAACTGATCATACAGCACCGCATCGGGGATGGCGCCGATATCCGGGTCGGATTCGGTATAGGGGACCACCACCACCTTTTCCACCGAATCGATCTGCTGAAGAATATTCCCGATCCGCTCCAGGCTGTCGAGGTTTTTGCCTTTGAAAAAATACCCGTCGGCGGTGAACAGGACCCGGGGTCGAATCTGACCGAACCGGTCCAGCACCCCCTTGACCCCGAAATCGGGGGAGCAGGAAGACCAGGTGGCGCCGAGGCTGACGGCGGCCAGCATGGCGATGATCGACTCGGGCATGTTGGGCATGAACCCCACCACCCGATCTCCGGGCCGAATCCCCATCTCTTTGAGGGATGCGGCCACTCGGGCCACCTCGTCATAGAGTTCCGCATGGGATAGCCTGCGGGTGACCCGGTCTTCTCCGTGAAAAACGACGGCGGGCTCGTCGTCTCGAAACTTCAGCAGGTTTTCCGCAAAATTGAGCCGCGCCCCGGAAAACCATTTCGTGCCGGGCATCTTGTTCACATCGTCGATGACCTCGTCGAATCCTTTGGAGGCCTTGATACCGGCGTATTCCCACATTTCGGCCCAGAATTCCGGAATGTGGTTCACCGACCATTCCCAGAGCGCATTGTATTCCGAAAAATCGGTTCCGTATTTTTTGTTTACCCCGGTCATGAACGCAACCATATTGCTGTTTTTGATCTGTTCTTCCGAGGGTTCCCAAAGCTTCTTGGCCATTCTCGTCTCCCTTCGCTCCCTAACGGTGTATTGAAATTTTTATGTTCGCGTAACGCCGGAATTCAGAAAATCAGAAATGAATCGAACCAGGGCCTCGGGTTTTTCCAGCCCCATCATGTGCCCGCCGTTCTCGATGACGGCCAATCGGGACCGGGACAATCGCCGGTGAAGGTATTCGCCGTATTTGGCCGGGGTCATTCGATCGGCGGTTCCCACCACCACCAGCGCCGGACAGGTAATCTCCCCCACCCGGTCCATGATGTCGAACCGGTCGCATGCGGAATAATCGCCGTGAATGACCGCCGGATCGGTCTTCAGAAAATTTTCATAGGCGGCGGTCACCGCCGGCTGGGGCGCATCGGGACCGAAAGACCAATCGCAGATTTTGTGCAGGGTATCTTCGGGATCGGTCCGAAGCCCCTTCAAAATATCCGGATGGACCCGAAGGCGGGCGCCGGTTCCCACCAGAATGATTCGGGAAAGCCAGGCCGGCGAGCGCAGAGCCAGGGCCTGAACGACGGCGCCGCCCAGGGAATGACCGGCCGGCGCCACATCCTCAAGCCCCAGCTTGAATACAAACGCATCGATGAAGTCGGCGTAGTCTTCCACCGACTTCCGTCCCCGTCCTTGGGACCGACCGTGCCCGGGCAGATCCAAGGCGAAAACCCGGGCTTCGCCCAAGTCCCTCAACTCCGGGGGCCAATGGGAATGATCGCCTCCGGACCCGTGAATCAGCACCAGTGCCGGGCCCTGGTCCGACCCGCCTCGATCATAATAAATGTTGTCTGACCCGACCGTCACAAAAGGCATGGCGTAATCCCCGTCATCCTTCGTAGATCACCGCCAGGATGGTGGCGCTGCCCTGTCTGGAGGTGATCCAGTGGGGCGTGCTGGACAGGTAATAGGCGCTGTCCCCGGGTTCCAGCTCAAAGCTCTTTTCGGCGATCTCCAGCACCACGGTTCCGAAGAGCACGAAAATGAATTCTTCGCCTTCGTGGGAAGAGACCTCTTTTTCGGCGCTCTCCTCCAGCTGAACGATGAGCGGTTCCATGGACCGGCCGGCGACTTCCGGGGCCAGCCCCTTGTAAGAATAGAGCGGTTTTTTTCCCTTCCGGGAGGTGGACCGGTGAATCGTCTTTCGGTCCTTCTTTCGGGTAATGGCATAGGGCCTTTCACCGGCCCCGGAAAGCAGTCGGCCGAAGGCGGCATCCAGGGACTTGGACAGCTTGATCACCGTTCCCAGCTGGGGATAGACCTCGTGATTTTCGATCTGCGAAAGCAGTTCCTCATCGAAGCCGGTAGCCCGGGCCATATCCGCCACCGAAAGCCCTTTCTGCTCCCGCAGGGTTTTGATCCGATCGCCGATTTCCCCCTCGATCCCCTTCTGGCTCGGTTCATAAATATCGCCGGTCAGATCCTCGAAGTAATCCACGTTGATATGCGGCGTTTGATCCTTTGGTTCCATAGTGGTCTCCGTTTTCGTTTTATGTATCGAATCATGTGCCGATGCCCCTCGACTCCGAGTGAGAACCGAAGACCGGATCCCACCCGGAAACGGTTAATCGAGGGAAATCAGAATGATGAATACCCTATATCAGATAAAGCCGGGTCCTGAAAACCGATTTTATCCGGCAGCCCGGTATCGTTCCGGAAGCACCGCCCGGGACGTCCAGTCTTCAGGCAGATTCTGATCCGGGGCTTCGCCCAGCTTCTGCTTCATTTTGGATAGGCCCGGTCGGGAGAATTTGGGGTGGCCCTCTTTCAGGGTCCGTCCGTTGATGGCCGCTTCGGATCGCAGCCGTCGGCCCATGGTCCGCTCCATCTGCCGCCCCAGCCAGAGGATCCGGTCCACGTCATAACCGTGCTCGATGCCCATTTCATCCACCTGGACCAGAAGGTCTTCCAGGCAGGTGAGCCCCACATACCGGGGGTCATCATAATAGTACTCGCCGGTGCCCTTGACCGGCCGGTCGTCCAGGAAGTTGGCCGGCTGGCCCCCGAGCCCGCCCAGGGTGGCCTCGAACTGGGTGATGCCGGCCTGCAATGCAGCCAGGACCGAAGCCGAAGAGACCCGTTTGGTTTCATGGAAATGAGCGATATGCAGATCGGTATTCGGCATTTCATCCAGAATCATGGAAAAATACCGGTAGACCTCCGGGGCGGAGGCGCTGCCGTCATGATCGGCATGCTCCACATCGTGGGCCCCGATTTCCAGCCATCGTTTGGTGAACTCCACCGCATCCTTGAGATCGGTGGCGCCGCCGATGGGGCTGCCCCAGATGGTGGAGACGGTGCCGCACATCTGAAGACCGGCGTCGTTGCACTTCTGTGTGCATCGTTCAGCCTCTTTCCAGTAATCCGGCAAAGTGGTGCCGGAATTGGCGAAATGGTGCTCTTCTTCGGTGGAGACCATCATCAGGACACGGTCCGGGCCCACCCCCTTCTCCTTCAGTTTGATGGCGCGGTCCACCGCACCCTCCCGAATGGTAATGCAGGTGAAAATCACATCCTCGGGATTGATCCCCCGCTTGGCGCAGCTTCTTTTGAACCGGTCGCTGCGCACATGGGCCAGCAGTTCTTCCGCGTCGCTGAACTGAGGCATCAGAAAGGGATTGCCCAGGTTAGTCACTTCGATGTTCCGGCACCCGGCGTAGACCAATTCTTCGAGATAGAATTTTTTGGCCT
>JAABSQ010000071.1 GCA_011390315.1 Desulfobacteraceae bacterium | reverse complement strand
AGATCATGGAGATCTGGTTGCCCCGAATCGACCGCATTCGCTTTTCGGATACCTTGAGCAGGTCGGTTCCGTTGAAGAGGATCTCTCCCGCGGTGATCCGGCCCGGCGGGGTGGGAATGAGCCGCATCACCGACAGCGAAGTGACGCTTTTGCCGCATCCGGACTCCCCCACGATGGCCAGGGTCCGGCCCGGTTCGATGGAAAAGCTGACGTCGTCCACCGCGCAGGCGATGCCCCGGTCGGTGAAAAAATAGGTTTTGAGCCCTTTGACTTCCAACAACGGTTCGGTCACCGAGGCAGCCTCCTATTCCCGCAGCCGGGGGTCCAGGGCGTCCCGCAGCCCGTCGCCCAGAAGATTGAACCCGAGCACCGCGCAGAGGATCATCACCCCGGGAAAGGTGACCGCCCACCAGGCCCGCAGGATCAGGGCCCGTCCGTTGGCCAGCATGGCGCCCCATTCCGGGGTCGGGGGCTGGGCCCCCAGGCCGAGAAAACTCAGGGCCGCCGCCTCCAGAATGGCCGAAGCGAAACCAAGCGTGGTCTGGACGATCAGCGGCGCCAGGCAGTTGGGCAGGATGTGGACGAAGATCAGCCGGGTATCCCGGGCCCCCAGAGCCCGGGCCGACTGGACATAATCTTTGGAGTATTCCTCCAACACCGATCCGCGGACGATGCGGGCATACCGGGGAATGGAGACCACCCCGATGGCGATCATGGCGTTTTCCAGACTGGGCCCCAGAAAGGCCACGATGACGATGGCCAGAAGAATCGAGGGAAAGGCCAGCAGAATGTCCATCAGCCGCATGATGATGTTGTCGACGATCCCCCCGTAAAACCCGGCCACGGCGCCGGCCAGGGTGCCGAAAAACAGTGAAATGGTGACCGCCACCACCCCCACCAGCATGGAGATCCGGGATCCGTAGATGATCCGGCTCAGAAGATCCCGGCCGAAATCGTCGGTGCCCAGCGGATAGGTCCAGGTCCCCTCCTCCTCCCACACCGGGGGTTGAAGTTTGTCGTAGAGGGATTGTTCCAGGGGATCATGGGGAGCGATCCAGGGGGAAAACAGGGCCATGATCAGGAAAAGGGAGATGATCACCAGCCCGGCCATGGCGATCTTGTTTTTTCGTAGCCGAAGCAGGGCTTCCCACAAAGGGCTTCGGGACTTTTCAGCCGCCCCTATGGGGGCCTGCCCGGGCTGTTCCGCCGCCGTCGTCGTCATCAGCTCACCTTGATTCGGGGGTTGACCCATGCATAGAGAATATCCACCACCATGTTGATCAGCACAAAGACCGTCGCCACCAGCATGGTGCCGCCCTGAACCGCGTTGAAGTCCCGGGCGTAGACCGCGTTCAGAATCCAGTTGCCGATGCCCGGCCAGGCGAAGATGGTCTCGGTCAGAATGGCCCCGCCCATCAGAATCCCGAATTGAAGGCCGATAACGGTAATCACCGGAATCATGGCGTTTTTAAGCCCGTGTTTGAGGTAGACCGTTACCGGCGACAGCCCCTTGGCTTTGGCGGTGCGGATATAGTCCTGCCGAAGCACCTCCAGCATGGACGACCGGGTGATGCGGGCGATGATCGCCATGGGAATGGTGCTGAGGGTGAAGGCCGGCATGATCAGGTGCCAGACCGCGTCTTTGAAGGCGGTCCAGTTGCCGGTAAGGACGCTGTCGATGACGTAGAGATTGGTGATGGTTTCCAGTTGGATGAAGTAGCTGAGGCGGCCCGAGAGCGGCAGCCAGCCGAGGTGCAGGGAGAAGATGATCATCAGGACCAGCCCCAGCC
>JAABSQ010000070.1 GCA_011390315.1 Desulfobacteraceae bacterium | reverse complement strand
TAGTCGAAGACCGAGTATTGCCGGGTGGCCGAAATGATCCCGGCCAGCATGCCGAATACGGTGGCGATGAGAATGGCCGCCAGGGAGAGCTCGATGGTGGCCGGAAACCGCTGCATGATTTCAGTGGTGATCTTTTCATTGGTGCGAAGGGCCCTTCCCAGGTCTCCCCGCACCAGGCGGGACATGAACAGCCCGTACTGCACGTAAAGGGGCTCATTCAATCCCAGCTGTTCCCGCAGCTGCTTGAGGGATTCCTCCGAGGCCCGCTCCCCCAGCATCATCTCGGCCGGGTCTCCGGGAATGAGATGAACCATGAAAAAAACCAGAATGGAAATCCCCAACACCGTCGGAATCAGGGACAGGAATCGGCGCAGAATGAACCGGGACAATAGATCTCCTCACAGCCCGCTTTCCGGGATATCGGGTCGAGTCGACCCGATATCCCGGGGAATCCGGGGCGGCCAAAGTTGGCCTGCCCGGTATTGACGGGGGAAACCGGGGTTCGGAAACGATTCCCGAGCCCCGAGGGGTTGCTTATTCCTACTTTTTCAACCAGACCTGGTGCATGCGCACACTGGCGGTGGGATGCAGCTTGAAGTTCATGACCCGCTGCTTCATGGGCCAGACCACCAGGGAATGGGCGATGTTGATCATGGGCGCCTCCTCATGGATCAGCACCTGGGCGTGGCGATAAAGCTCCACCCGCTCTTCCCGTGAGGTCGCCTGTTTGGCCTTGAGGATGGTATCGTGATAATCCTCGTTTTTCCACTGGGTCCGCACATTGGGGTCGGCCAGGCCGTCTAAAAGGACCGCCAGGAAGTTGTCCGGATCTCCGTTGTCGCCGGTCCATCCCAGCTGAAACAGGTCCATCTCCGGCGGCTGGTTCCGCTGCTTCTTCAGATAAGTACCCCATTCAAAGGTCACCAGTTCCACGTCGATGTCGACGTCCTTGAGGTTGGCCTGGATCGCCTCGCCCACCTTCATCCCGTTGGGGTTGTAGGGCCGGGGCACCGGCATGGACCAGAGGGTGATCTTCTCCTGTCCGGCATCCTTGAGTTTCTGAAAGAATCCGGCCTCTTCCAGGAGGTTTTTGGCCATCTTGGGATCATAGGGATAATCCTCGATTTCATCATTGTATCCCCAGAGGGTGGGCGGAATGGTGTTCTTGGCCACCTGGCCCAGGCCGTAGTAGATGTTGTCGACAATGGACTTTTTGTTGATGGCGTAGGCAAGGGCCTTCCGGATCTGTTTGTCCTGCCACAGCGGTTTGGTATGGTTGAAGCTGACATACCCGATGTTCATGCCCGGCTGGGAGACCATCTTCAGGTTCTTGTCCTTTTTGGCCAGATCGATGTCCTCGGGGTTGGGGAACTGGCAGATGTCGATATTCCCGGTCTTGAGCTCCAGGAACCGGACCGAGTTGTCGGGAATCACCCGAAATATCACCTGGTCGAGATGGGGCCGGCCGTTCCAGTAATCCGGATTGGCCTCCAGGATGATCCGGTCGTCTTTCATCCACTTGACGAACTTAAAGGGTCCGGTGCCCACCGGATTGGACCGGAAATCGTCCTTCAGCTTGAGCACCGCCGTGGGGCTCACGATGGCGGCGAAATCCATGGCCATATTGGCGATGAACGGGGCTTCCCGCCGTTTCAGGCGAAACACCACGGTGTGGTTGTCCACCGCCTCGATGCTGCCGATGGTGTCGTCCATCTCCATGCTGAGCCAGTATTCGGCCGGCGGCTGTTTCTCCGGAAATTCCCACTCGTCTTTGTGAAACTTGACCATCTTTTCTTTCATCATGCGGCCGATGGAAAAAACCACCGCATCGGCGTTCATTTCGGCGCCGTCGTGGAATTTGACCCCTTCCCGAAGGTGAAAGGTGTAGGTGAGCCCATCCCAGGAAATATCCCAGGACGTCGCCAGGCCCGGCACCGTCTCCGTCGATTCATCGGCGTAGAGCACCAGCTGATCAAAAACATTGTCGCAGATCATGAAGGAGTTGCCGTCGGTTTCAAAAGCCGGGTCCAGACCGGCGCTGTCGCCGCCCCGCCCGAATACGACGGTGCCTCCCTGTTGGGGGTCGGCCGCAAAGACGGACCCCGAAAAAAGAAACACAATGGAAAACAGCAGAATGGTCACTCTCTTGAGCATACGAATTTTCCTTTCCTCCAAAAGTGTTTAACCCAATCGTAAAAACATGCATTCTTCCTGATCCCGGTCCAACGAAAACAAGGGTATCAGAAAAGGGATTAAATGTCAAAATCTTAACCGTCCCGAATCGCCCGGTCCTGATCATCGGTTCGAGCAAACCTGAATGATGGGGAAGGCCACTCACAGACCTCACAGACCGAAAACACAGAATTCACCGGTGCGAGGCCGCGTCAATATCCGGTTGACACAGTCCGCGCCAACCATATAGTGTCAAGAACAGAATCGAATTTATGCAGCCGTGCCCCCTAACCTTTGCAATGACCAGAGGCGCATCTAGATGAAGGAGATGTTTTCAACCAAGCAGGTCGCGAAATTCCTCGATATCAATGAAAAGATGGTCTACTCCCTGATTTCCGAAAAGGGATTGCCGGCAACCAAAATCACGGGGAAATGGCTCTTTCCCCGGCACCTGGTGGAACAGTGGATCGAAAACAACACCCTCAATTATCCAGAACCCGCCACTCAGATTCCCCCCTACCACGGATTGCTCATCCTGGCCGGCTCCAATGATCCGCTTCTGGACAAAGCATTGACCGTTTTCAACCGCCTATATTCGGAGCACCTGGCGGTCTTCGGCAATCTGGGGTCCATGGGCGGGATTCGGGCCCTGCGCCGGAGCCTCTGCCATATCGCTTCGAGCCACCTGCTTCAAGAGAACGAGAAAGAGTACAATTTTGAGTTCGCCACCCGGGAGCTGGAAAAATCACCGGCCGTGGTCAACTTCTGCCGCCGGGAACAGGGCATCCTGGTTCCAAAAGGGAACCCCAAATCCATCGGCGGCATCGCCGATCTCGCCCGGAAAGGGCTCAAAATCGTCAATCGTCCGGTGGGCACCGGCACCCGCCTGCTGTTTGACCGGGAACTGAAAAAGGCGGGCATCGCCCCTGAAAAGCTGGCCGGGTATGACCGGGAAGTCCCCAAGCATCTGGATGCGGGGCTGGAAATCCTCTCCGGAAATGTAGACGCGGCCCCGTCCATTCGGCCCATCGCCCAGCTTCTGAACCTCGATTTCATTCCCCTGCGGTGGGAACGCTTCGACCTTCTGGTCACCAAAGAGCGCTTTTTTGATGAAGGGGTCCAGCTTTTTTTCGGCATGCTGCACGAATCGGCTTTTCTGGATGCCGCCGCCACGATGGCGGGATATGACCTTTCCACCAGCGGCAAAATGATTTTTCCGACCTGACAACGGAAAGACCGATCATGATATCATAGGTAATCAGATGAGGAAGAAGCTAAGCCGGCGGTAATGCCGAAGCGTTTCAGGCCGAGATACCCGACGAGATCACTCTAATCGGCGCCGTCTCGGCTGCCCGAGGATCTGTTGAGCGTCATCGATCGATTCTACCGAACATTTCCGAACACCTGAACCTGGAGGATGGTATATGGCTGATGGACCCGTTATACTCCTGACCGGCGCATCCCGAGGAATGGGCGCCGAGATCGCCCGCTGGCTGGCCAAGGCCGGAACCCGTCTCACCCTGGTGGCCCGATCGGCCGATTCCCTGGAAAAGATCGCGGAAGAGATCCGCCGCCTGGGGGGTGAGGGGCTGCCCTTTTCCGCCGATATCGCCGGGCAGACCGGCTGCAACGAAGCGGTTCGGGAGACCCTAGACCGGTTCGGCCGTCTGGACGCCCTGATCAACAACGCCGGCCTGTTGGGGCCCCTCGCCCGGGTGGCCGATGCCAATCCGGATGCCTGGCGGTACAACATCGAAGTCAATCTTCTGGGGCCGTTCTTTCTCACCCATGCCGCCCTGCCCCACCTGCGGGCCGCCCACGGCCGTGTCATCAACATCTCCAGCGGAGCCGCCGTCAAATCGGTTCAGGGCTGGAGCGCCTACTGCACGGCCAAAGCCGGGCTGACCCATTTCACCCGCATTCTGGCCGAAGAAGAACCCGATGTGGTTTCCGTAGCGATTCGGCCCGGGGTGGTGAACACTCGAATGCAGGAAATGATTCGGGAAGAGGGTCCCGGAGCCATGTCCGAAGACAAGGTCGATTATTTTCAAACCCTTAAATCCGAAAACAAGCTGGAACCGGCTAATGTTCCGGCCCGAGCCGCGGCCTGGCTGGCCCTGCATGCCCCGCAAGAGATGAGCGGCGAGTTCGTGGACTATGACGATGCCAGAATCGCGGAGCCGGCGGCCGCGGTATTCGGAGACACCCTCGAATCCGTCGATCAGTAGGATGGATCGAATGCCGGCGCCTTGACAAAATGGAGGATTTTTTCTAATTTTCTATGATTCCCATGGAGGACGACATGGCTGAACCGCAGGTTCTGGAAATTTTTTCAGACTATATTTGACCCTGGTGCTATTTCATTACCGGGCGTATTGAAAGAATTCAAAAAGAGTACGAAGTTCGAGTGAAGTGGACCCATTTTCCTCTCCACCCGGAGACTCCGCCGGAAGGCCGATCCCTGGCGGACCTGTTTCGAGGACGGGGGGTGAACATTCCCCGAATGCTGGCCCGCATGAAACAGGTAGCCGCCGAAGAGGGGCTTCCTTTTGAAGACCGGGAGTATACCTACAACAGCCGCATGGCTCAGGAACTGGGCACATGGGCTGAAACCCAAGGCAAAGGGGATGCGTTTCATCATACCGCCTTTCACACCTACTTCGCCGACGGCAAAAACATTGCGCAGGAATCGGTTCTGCTGGAAATGGCCGAAACAGCCGGGCTTTCAAAGGAAGCGGCCCGTGATGTACTGAACACCCGGTCTTTTGCAGCGGCGGTAGACCGGGACTGGACCCGATCCCGGGAGATGGGGGTGACCGCGGTGCCCACTTTTCTGACGGGGTTTCAGCGACTCACCGGAGCCCAGCCTTACGACGCTTTGGAAAAGCTGATGGCGATGAACCGGATTCCGCGGCGATAGCCGTTTTTCACCTCCGGCGGATTTCGATTTTATGCCCCCTCTTCTTCGGCCCGCATTCGACAATTCCGATACAAAGGCATAAAAAAATGGCGGATCAAATCCCGACCGACAACACCCGATCTCCCTTCGAAAGAAAAGAAACCTCTCCGCCCAAAGCCCCGGAGCACGGTACCGCTCATCACATCGTGGGCATCGGGGCATCGGCCGGCGGCCTGGAAGCCCTGGAGCGCCTCTTCCGGAACATGCCCCCGGATTCCGGCATGGGCTTTGTGGTGGTCCAACACCTCTCCCCCGACTACAAAAGCCTGATGGTGGAACTTCTGTCCAAGCATACCCGGATGTCGGTGTTCAGGGCCGAGGACGGCCATCCGGTCCATCCCGACTGCGTCTATCTTATCCCGCCCAAAAAAAACATGACCATCGAGGCGGGTAAGCTTCGACTTCGGGAGAAGGACAGCCAGTCGGGGATCAATCTGCCCATCGACATCTTTTTCCGGTCTCTGGCCGAGGACCGGGGAGAAACCGCCATCGGGATCATTCTTTCGGGAACCGGCAGCGACGGCATGCGAGGGGTCCGCGCCATCAAAGAATCCGGGGGCATGGTGATGGTGCAGGACGAAGAATCGGCCAGATTCAACGGCATGCCCCGCAGCGCCATCTCCACCGGGGTGGCCGATTATATCCTTCCCCCCGAGGAGATGCCGGCGGAACTGGTCCATTTTACGAAAAGCCATTTCTCCGACGCCGGGGACCGCTCGCAAAAACCGCTGATCACCGACGACGATACCCTCGGGAATATTCTTCACCTGCTCAATCAAGAGACCGGGGTCGATTTCAGCTACTACAAACCGTCTACCGTGGTCCGTCGCATCGAACGAAGGCTTCAGGTCAATCAGCTTGAAAAACTGGACGAGTACCTGCGATACATGCGGAAATCGCCCCGTGAAAAATTTCTCCTGTACAAGGAGATTCTGATCGGCGTCACCAATTTTTTCCGTGATCCCGAAGCCTATGAGAAAGTGGCCAAGGATGTGATTCCGGCCATTTTCGAAGACCGGTCCACCAAAGACCCGGTGCGGGTATGGTGCGCCGGCAGCTCCACCGGAGAAGAGGCATATTCTTTGGCCATGCTCTTCATGGAATATTTCGAAGCCGCCGGAAAGACCCCCGATATCAAAATTTTCGCCACCGATATCGACCGGGAGGCACTGGCCTTTGCCGGCAACGGAATCTACCCCGAATCCATCGCCGCCGATCTCTCCCCCGAACGGCTTCAGCGGTTCTTCACCAAGAGCGAGGGGAATTACCAGGTCAGCCGCCGTATTCGGGAGATGGTGGTCTTCGCCGCCCACAACCTGAGCAAGGACCCGCCATTCACCCGAACGGACCTGATCAGCTGCCGAAACCTTCTGATCTATCTGAAACCGGTTTTACAGAAAAAAATCCTGTCCCTGTTTTCCTTTTCCTTGAAGACCACCGGCTTTTTATTTCTGGGCTCCAGCGAAAGCCTCGGGGATCAATCCGACCATTTCAACACCCTCGACACCAAATGGAAACTGTTCCAGGCCCGGGACGATCACAAAGCACCGTTGGCCCCGACCCTCTCCATGCCCGAACTGACGCCCAAAAAACGGGTCTCCAAAACCTCGCTTCGACATTCTCAAAAAATCACTTTTGAACTTCTGGAACAGATTTGCCATACGATGGTGCTCTCCACGTCCCGGTGCTGCATTCTGGTCGACGAGGATTTTAAACTGGTCTATATTTTCGGAGATTCCGGGGACTATCTCACATTTGCCGGCGGCGAAGTCAGTCTGGATATTCTGAAACTGGTCCACCCGGAAATCTCCATGCCCATGGGCACCGCCCTCCATCGCACCCTGAAAGAAGAAAAAGAGATTGTTTACAAGGATATTTCGTTTAAAAAGAAAGACCGGCTTCGGCGGATCGATCTGAGGGTGCGGATCATCCAATCGGACCGGCAGACCCGGCGATACCTGCTGGTGTTTTTTGAACCTTCCAGACAGATCGCTCCCCGTGCGGGCGATGAAGAGACCGAAGGCCGCCCGGATGATCAGGCCGGCTACCGAATTCAGGACCTGGAGCAGGACCTTCAGCAAACCCGGGAAAACCTTCAGGCCACCATCGAAGAACTGGAGACCTCCAATGAAGAGTTGCAGGCCACCAACGAAGAACTGCTCGCCTCCAATGAAGAACTTCAGTCCACCAATGAGGAACTTCAGTCGGTCAATGAAGAGCTTTATACGGTCAATAACGAATACCAGCACAAGATTCAGGAATTGACCGATCTGAACAATGATATGGACAACCTGCTGCGATGCACCGACATCGGTACCGTGTTTTTAGACAATGCCATGCGGATTCGCCGGTTCACCCCGGCCTCCACCCGCCACGTCAACCTCATGGAGCAGGATGTCGATCGCCCCCTGTCCCACATTTCCCATAATCTTCACTATGATGAATTCGGCGATGATGCCCGGCAGGTAATAAAGACCGGCAAAGGACTCACCCGAGAAGTCACACACAGAAACGGCGCTCCGATTCTGATCAAGATGTTCCCCTATCTGGATGAAAACGACAAATCCCGGGGCTTGGTGGTCAATTTCGTGGATGTTTCCGTTCTCCAGAAAGCCGAAGACGATCTGGTTCATATGCGAAAAGAAAAAGATCACCTTTTGAATAACTTTATTGAAATGTTCCCGGGTCGAATAGCGATCATCGGTCCCCGGGGAGAAGTCAAGATCACAAACCGGGCATGGCAGGAATATGCGAAACAGGAAGGTTCGGAGATCAAATCGGCCTCGGAAAACGGCGACTACACGACCCTGTGGCGGCGCTTCTCCGAAGAGGAAGGGGAATGTTCGGTTGAAACCCTCA
>JAABSQ010000069.1 GCA_011390315.1 Desulfobacteraceae bacterium | reverse complement strand
CGCTTTCCATATCATCTGAAAACACGATTTCCCGAGCGGCGGTCAAAATGTCATGGTTTCCTGCAGGCGGTGAAAAGGTTCCGTCCGGATTAAGGGTATAAGCCTCCTCGGCCCCGTCCGGACGGATCAGAATCATGGACCCGTCGTTTTTCTTCAGCAGGCGGTAGTCGAGGCTGTCGTGCCATCCGTAACCGAAACGGCCCTCCCGGACCGATTGACTGTTGTAGCTGATTTCTAAAGGAAGTCTCTTTTCCGGAGACACCCCGTAGGAATCATAGAGGTTCCCGTTGGCGATATTCACAGCGGAGCCGATCTCCACAAGGGTCAGGGTGCACTGAGGGCCTGATCCGCCCAGGCCCGGCGTCTCTATCACTTTGGGTTCCACCCTGAACTTCCTGCTGTCGTACCAGTGGCCGCACCACTCGCACCAGACATCCGAATATATCTGGACGATATCCCCGACCCTCAGGTTCGGTGCATCGAAAGTAAAACTCCGGGTGCAGGTAACCCCGACCGGTGTGTTCGTCGTGGATTTTGTACCGATTCCCGCCACATTGACTTTGACATAGTTGTTGTGCGGGCTGCAGAAGGGGCACATGTGGACGTTCATGGTCACGTGCAGCTGCATGTGCGAGGCATCCAGCGCCACTTCGGATATGTTGTAGGAATAAACGGTATTGTGCTGATCCGATTCCGGACCCGGGACGGAATGAGCCAGGGCGGTTTCCTGACCCATCAGGACCAAGGCAAACAAAAGACCGGCCAAGAAAAATCTCTTTTTTGATTTCACAGTGCCTCCTCTACTGAACCGTTCAAGTTTTTTATTTTATTGAAATAATGTCTAATTCAAAGAAAACGGCCGGTTTTGCCGGCCAAGGATGTACATACTGAGGTAGAAAAAGATGTTGCAGGTATAATGGATAAGAGTGGAGGGAAGATCGACAATTGGGTTGAAACTGCTTTTTCATCCGGCAACCTCGCTATCCGGAAATGATTCCGGACCGAAAGCTTTGCGTCCCGACCTTGCGATCGGTTTGCCATTTTCAGTTGAAGTTAATTTTAATCCCGAGAGAATATGAGATAGCAAGTCCTGTATCAAAATCTCAATATCCCCGTATTTTTTCTTATTGTAGAGATAAGATTTGTTCTATAATCCGATGGATACTGCTTCCTGTAAACGAGAAAAGTATATTAAGAAATACTCTTCAAAAAAAGAAAGCGAATTTCGTCTGACAATTTTTGGTAATTTTCTTACATAAATTGTCATTAGCTCATATAAAAGGAGCAAGACGATCCGGGCTCTTTTGCCTTTCTCCGTTTTATCAAAAGACTCTCAAGCTCGGCCGCCGGCATTCATTGTCTTGTTTTTCAGAAGGAACCTACGGATGCCGTTCATTAATTTGACTACTCCACCTGCGCCTCCATTCACAACTTCACTCCATCCTTTCCGAACACCATCGGTCTGCAGCAGTCGCAGGAGCAACCAGCGGTGTAGTCCGGACGTGGCTCTGTTTCATCCGGTTCATGCCGTCAAAGGCAGGGGCGGACAAGGCATTGTAACTGCTGAAGGTGATCATCTGATCTTGGCATGGAGAAGAGTGTGCGCTTGACCGCAGTCGACGGCCAAAGAATAGGCGAAGGTCACCGTGTCGGTCACGTCGGGGCCCGGGACGAAATTTTAAAGCTCGGAATCACCGCCGGATATTTGCAGTTAATCCTGGCCCATTGTCATTTAATCTTGGCCAGTGGCAAATAGTCCTGGCCCATTCGCAATTAATTCTGGCCCGTGAAAATTTATAGAGTCATTTAATTCTGGCCCGGAATGAGCGATGATTTCAAGCCGGGGCTCGGATGATTGCAGGCCGTTACATTTACTGAACAGCAGTTTTCCAGCAGTCCGAAAACGCGCTCGACGGCATTGTACTTGCTGTGATAAGGCAGGGAATAGGCAAGGGATAGATCGATTCGCTCCTCCCGGGCGAACTTCACGATGCGTTTGAGAATCTGCTTGATAGCGCGGCGAATAATTTTCAATGGTTCCTTATTCCATCAGAACCAAGATGTTTTTGGTCATTCTGCTTCCATCCCTGCTGCTCTTGTCCGTCATTTTTCTGGACTACCGCAACCTGAACGATCTCGGCCGAAGCGCCGAACGGATATTATCCAAAAATTACAAGAGCATTCAAGCGGCTCAGCAGATTCGGCGAATGGTTGAGGATACCCGAAACCGGATTCTGATGACCGTTTTTCAGAAAATGGATCGAACGACGGCTGATGCCGCCCTGAATTCGGAGATTCTTCGGCTGCTCACTTTCTGCCGAGAGAATATCACCGAACCCGGAGAGCGGGCGATCATTGCTGAATTGTTCGACAATTATCACCGGCTCGATTCCGTGATTCGAGAATTGGGCGCCGGTCGTTCGAGTCGGCTACCGGAGCGTTATCATAATTTCATTTCATTGAGCGCGGCATTCATGTCCGGTCTGAACGAACTGGTCCGTGTCAACGAAACGGCCATGGAAGCGGCTGAGGAGAAGACGAAACAGGTGGCGGGTCGGGCGCTCCGGTATTCGATCGGTCTGCTGGCAGCCGCCATGCTGTTTACGGTGTTTTTCAGTTATCTGCTGGCTTCCAAAATGTCGAAACCGCTGATCAATCTGGCAAGAATCCTTTCGGCGGTCCGGGAAGGGAGCGGTTCTTATCCCAAGATCCCTGTGACGACCGGGGACGAAATCGGATTTCTCACGGCTGAATTCAACCGGCTTTTTGAGCGGCTCAAGATCTACGACCAGATGATCGGCGACAAGCTGATGGCCGAAAAACGAAAGGTGCGCCGAGCCGAGGAGGCCAAGTCCCGATTCATCGCCGACCTTTCCCATCAGCTCAAAACCCCGATGACCTCCCTTTTGATGAGTGTCGGTATCCTTGCGGAAAAAACCGATCGTCTTTCATCGGATAAACGGTCCCGCTTATTGGAGACCGCGCGAGAAGATTGTTCGAAGCTGTCCGCCTTGATCAATGAACTTGTGGATATCTCCCGGATGGACGCCATGGTTCAACCTCGGCCCAAGGAGCGGCTCGATATGGAGGCGGTCGTGTCCGAATGCCTCAAGCCTCTCATTCGTCAGGCTGAAGAAAAGAATATTCATCTTGAAATTGATTTGGAACCCGGCCTTCCGCCGGTGACCATCGATTCCCTCCGTTTTCCCTGGGTGTTTACCAATCTGGTGGGAAACGCCTTGCGGTACAGCGATCGGGGCAGCGCCGTCACGGTTCGGGTGGCCCGGAAAGGGCAACGGATTTATGTTCAATGCATCGATCGGGGAACCGGAATCGATTCCAAATTCCTTCCCAAGATATTCGACCGTTTCACTCAGTTTTCCGAACGGGAGAATAGCGGGGCCATCGGCCTGGGACTGGCCATCGTCAAAGAAATCATCGAAGCTCACGGCGGGGATATCCGCGTGGAGAGCAGTGTGGGCGACGGCACTACATTCACCTTTTGGATTCCGGTTGAGGAGGTAACCGATGAAACGGATTCTGCTGATTGATGACGACCGGAATATCCTGACCACCCTGGAGATCCATCTGGAGGATATGGACCTGGAGGTTCGGATCGCCCATACAGGAGCCAAGGGCCTGGCGGATTTCAAGAAATGGCGGCCGGAGATCGTCTTTCTCGATTTGAAACTGCCGGACACCGACGGTTTGGCGGTGCTTCAAGAGATTGTCGATTCCGGGGTCCCCTCCTATGTGGTCATCATTACCGCCTATGCCGCCATTGACACAGCGGTCAAGGCCATCAAGCTGGGGGCTTTCGAATACCTGCCCAAACCCTTCACGCCTGCCCAGATCACCCATTTGATCGAGATGATTCTCCGGGTCGATGCCCTCGAATCCGAAGTCCGAACCCTGCGGGACCAGCTCAAGGGGGTGGTCCGCGAAGGGGAGTTCATCACCCGCAACCAAAAAGTGCGAAAACTCCTTACGACCGCCCGGCAGGTGGCCGATTCCAACGCCAACGTTCTGATCAGCGGCGAGAGCGGAACCGGAAAGGGTGTGCTGGCCCGGCTGATTCACGATTGGAGCCCTCGGCAGGAAGCGCCTTTCATTACGGTGGACTGTACGGCTCTGCAGGAAAATCTTCTCGAGAGCGATCTTTTCGGTCATGTGAAAGGCGCCTTCACCGGCGCTTTGCGAGACAAAACCGGCAAGCTTGAAACCGCCGGCGGCGGCACCGTTTTTCTGGATGAGATTTCCGAACTCTCCCCGCCTATTCAGGCGAAGCTTCTCCACTTTCTTCAACACCGGGAGTTCGAAAAAGTGGGTGATCCGCAAATGATCCGGGTGGATGTGCGGGTGATCGCCGCCACCAACCGGGACCTGGAAGAACTGGTCCGGGAGAATCTTTTTCGCCAGGATCTTTTTTTCCGCATCAACGTGGTGGAAATCTACATGCCGCCGCTTCGAGATCGTCCGGAGGACATTCCGTTCCTTGCGGACCATTACCTCAAACAGTTCGCCCGTGAGAACCGGCGCCCGGTCAGGAAAATTGCAGAAACCGCACTTCAGCGGCTTCAGGCCTATCCCTGGCCGGGCAATATTCGGGAACTGGTCAACGTGATTGAACGGGGGATCATTCTCTGCCGGACCGATCAAATGACCCCGGAAGACCTGCCCCCCCACATTGCAGACTATGCGCCTCGAAGACCGGATGCCGGACCCCTCAAAACCATCGAAGCAATGGAAAGGGATCATATCGAGCAAGTCATCCTCCACACCGAATCCATGGAAGAGGCCGCCCGGGTCCTGGGGATCGATCCGGCCACCCTGTGGCGCAAACGCAAAAAGTATCATCTCGACTGACCTTCCCGCTTTTTCTGAAAAACACCTTGCATTCTGCACGGCGGTTTTCTTGCATTTTGCATGATTCGTCCCTGAATTGGACCTCCTTTTTTCTTGCCAATTTACCTAAATATCTGTTTATTTATGTTAAAAAATTGCCTGGCATTGATTTGGCAGTACAAAAGGGAAAACGGGTTCGATCTTTTTTCGTTACCCGAAAACCCGATGGGAGGTGCTTATATGCAAACTAACGGCGGAAAACCGCACATCCTGGCCTGCATTCCTCCGGATGCGAATTGGCCGGTGGTTTCGAATGGAATTCGTTGTGTATTCAGCCCGGTTTCCTGCCTGAAGGAAACAGAGAACAGCGACTATGACTTCATTGTGGTCTTTTTCGGCGATGTACCGTTAAAAAGCAGAAATGCACTGACCGAACTCTGTCTCGCCTTAAAAAAATCCCCCGATTCCCAAACTGCTTCTGTACTGGCCGTTATGCGCAACGGGCATAGAAGATTGATACACACACTGGCCGACGGCGGGGTGGAATTTATCAAAATCGCCATTCCGAAGGAAGACGGCGAGACGGATATTGCCGGACTCGTGTACGACTTATCCGATAATAACCGCTCCGGTTTTGTGATCACCCGGTTCTGCCCCTTCATCCATTACCGGCCCATCAGCCGACGTCGGGAAATGCTTACCTGCGGGGCCTACCGGGACAGACTGGTTCTGGGCGCCCCACGGTTATCCCGGTTCTGCGAAGTCGGAAAATACGAAGAATGCGAATACTACCAAAATCCGAAAATGCGCCGAAAGCGGAATACGGTCCCTTTTTTCAAAACTCGAACCGCAATGAATCGGAAACGAATCGCCGGGAATGCACATGAATAACACTCTTGATCCAGCGGCGCCATTTATGCGCGTCGGCAAAAAAATTCGAAAAATACGGGTGACTAGTCTGCTGCTTGCCAGTTACCTGGCAGCCATCGGCGTCGGCGCCCTCGTACTCATGCTGCCGGCATCCACCGTACCCGGATCGATACCCTTTATCGACGCGCTCTTTACCGCCACCTCGGCGGTCTGCGTCACCGGCCTGATCGTGGTGGACACCGGCGCCTATTTTACCCCCTTCGGGCAAATGGTGATTCTATCCCTGATTCAGATCGGGGGACTCGGGGTCATGACCATCACCGTCACCATCTTTATTTTCCTGCGCCGGTCGATTTCCTTCAAGCAGCGAATGGCCATGCAGGATGTCTTCGCCCATACCCCCCGGGAGGATATTTTTTATCTGTTAAAGTCGATCTTCTGGTTTACCGCTTTGGCCGAGTTGATCGGAGCGGCGCTGCTTTTCATTCATTGGTCTGGTGAATATACCACGGGAAAGGCGATTTATACGGCGGTGTTTCACTCAGTGTCTGCATTTTGCAATGCCGGATTTGCGCTTTTTCCGGATAGTTTTGTCCGGTACCGGGGGGACCTGTTGCTGAATGTGACCATTTGCGGGTTGATCATCTTCGGGGGAATCGGCTTTCCCGTGGTGTACGATTTTTACAAAGCCGGTTTTCAGTCCGGGGGAAAGCGCTTTCGGCTGTCGGTTCAGACCAAAACCGTTCTGTGGACCACCCTGTTTTTAATCATCGTCGGCACATGGGTATTCTGGTTGGAGGAGTACCATTTTATGATGGATGAAAGCGGCCGGGGGGTTAAAATATTGACCGCCTTTTTTCAGTCGGTGACCAGCCGGACTGCCGGGTTTAATACCGTCGATATCGCTTCTATGACCGATGCGTCCCTGGCCTTCATGATCTTTCTGATGTTCTTCGGGGCTTCGCCGGGTTCCTGCGGAGGCGGCACCAAAACCACCACCTTGGCCGTATTGGCGATTTTCGGCTGGCACCGTCTTCGTCAACGGAGACGGGTAAATCTGTTCAAACGGTCCATACCGGATGAAACGGTGACCCGGTCCATTTCCCTGGTCGTGCTTTCGGTTACCATCATAGCGGCGGTTTTTTTTCTGCTGCTGCTGACCCTGCCCCAGAAGCTCGCCCACGGGGGGGGGCACGGCCGGTTTTTGACCTATCTGTTCGAGACGGTTTCAGCCTTCGGCACGGTAGGCCTTTCAATGGGCGTTACGGGTGACCTGAACACCGCCGGTAAATCCCTCATAATTATGATGATGCTGATCGGCAGGGTGGGCGTCTTGACCTTCTCCTATGTGATCGCCGGAGACGGAGCAAGAAACGGCATCGAATATGCTGAAGAAAACGTGATGATCGGATAAGGATAATATTATGAAACGATTTGCAGTAATCGGATTGGGGAATTTCGGATTTTTTGTGGCCAAGGCGTTGTTCGAAGACGGCAACGAGGTGATCGCCCTCGATTCGGACCGGAATCGAATTCAAGCGATCGAACCCTATTGCAGCGAAGCCATTGTGATGAATGCCACGGAAAAGGACCAGCTGAAATCCCTGGGATTGGAAGTGATGGATGCGGTTATTGTCAGCACCGGCACCCAGATCAGCATCAGTATTCTGATCTGCCTGCATCTCCATGAAATCGGGGTGAAAAAGATCCTGGCGAAGGCCCTGGATCAAGATCATGGAAAAATCCTGGAAAAAGTGGGGGCCACGGAAATCATTCATCCGGAAAAGGACATGGCCGTTCGTGTCGCCCGGGGGTTGTCGACACCGAATATTCTTGATTTCGTGCCCCTGGAGGAAAATTTCAATCTGGTTCAGGTCGGGCCGCCGGCGGCCTTTATGGGCAAGTCTCTGGCGGAACTCAATCTGAGGGCCAAATACAACGTGTATGTGATCGCTGTGAAAGAGTTGGTGCCTGAAAATTTTATTCTGATGCCCCCGGCCGATTTTGTCATCAAAGACAGCGACATTCTGCTCATGTTGGGCCGCACCGAGGATATCCGAAAGATCAAAGGGATGGAATAAACGGTAATTACTTGTTATTTCTTATTATTATCATTGTTTGTATGCATGCCCATACCGGCGGAATTGTCCGGCCCGATTCCGGTAATGCTTGGCATACCCTTGGTCACGGTGTTTTCCGGCCCCGTATCCATATCGTTTATGCCGATACGGATGTAATTTGTGGCGGCGGGTATGGAAAAATGACCCGATGAATCGGTTTTTTGGAGAATACCCGCGGCGATAATAGGAGCTTCCCACCGGACGATATTCCGACCCGTCCGGTTCATCGGCTTTCAGCTCTTCGTCATCGCCATCCTCGTAAAACACCGACGGAGACCGCTCATAATCCGGCTCTTCTTCAGCCAGCGCTTTCTATGTCTCGGCGGTAGGCGCTCCGGAATGTTCCTCCGTATCGGCGGCACCGGCATGTTCCGATTCCTCTTCCTCCGGCGTCAATCCGTCGGAAGGCGTCGGGTAGGCCGCCTCTCCGCCGCTATGTTCTTCCTTCGGTCCGGATCGGACACCTGGGATGGGCAGTGGGCGATCAATGCCTGGCCCAATGTCGTGATCACCATCGCCTTGCTGGGGACGGCCTTTCGTTTTGCATTGCGGCGGCGCACGGGAAGGGTCTTTCGGAAACTTCGGGGAAGGTTTTCGGGCTGAGCGCGGCGGTGTTGACCGGGGTGCTGCCGGCGGTGTTCGGACAGATTCACTAGACCGGGGCCGGCGGCTGCGATGGATTTTGGTGCTCGCAACGCCGATTCCGCTCGCGCCCACAGGCGATAACGTTTGTCGGGATTGCGGGATGCGGCGTTTCGACCGTCGGGTCGGTCGTTTTCCGGAAAGAAGTCCTCCAGCCGCGAATCGGAAAGCCGATGACAGTCAGGCCGCGCAGATTCCGTACCTCGGCAGGAGTTCATTGAGCAGGAAAAACCGATGGGCCAGCAATGCGTCATGAAAACGCTTCCAGTCGGACTTTAAAAACGAAGCCTTGTACTCATAGCGGATCAAATCGGCGATGGTGCCCAGAGCCTGGTGTTTCCAGGAACCGTCACGGTCCGTAATGTACCCGGCCTTGGCGGGGCCGAAACTGAATGTACCCTCCTGAATGGCTTCGATCCATTTTTTATGCCGCCGCTCGCCGTCTTTGGATTTGTTGGCGACAAACAGCGATCGGATTTGTTCCATATCCGCTTCCGGAATTCCGGAAACCGGGGCGTCCGGTTCCCCGAGCCGGTATCGCTGCATCGCTTTGCACATTTCATCCGCCGCTTCACAGAAATCCGTCGGATTATCCCGCGTGACGGTTTCATTGCGGTGGTTTATATAGCTCCATTTCAGAAAGGGAATATCCGGAAAATCAAGGGCTCTCCCATGTCCGAGCGGCGGGATGGCATCATCCAGAAAATCATTGAGATAGCCTTTCAATCCTTTGCCGAAAACTCCGGATCTTCCGGTTTCGCCGACATCTTCCACTTCATTGATATCATCCAAAAGACCTGCGAATCCCTGGTGGGCCCAGGTGTCGGCATAGATATGCATGGTCAGGCCCAGGCGATGAAGGCCGTAGTCCCGGTTTTGATCGATGATGGCCTGACGAACCATGTCTTGCGCCACCAGGCTGTTGGGTCGGCAGACCAGATCTTCCACGGATTTGGTTCGGGCGTCGCTTCCAACCTTCTGATCCCTGTTTCCGGGAAGAAAATGGAAGGGTATCTAGACCTGGTGGTTGTCCAGGTCCCGAGTATTTCGGGTATCGATCATCCGATGGGCCGAGCAGATGCGGTGGTACAGAAACTTGTTTGAAAACCGAACCGGGCCTTGACTGGTGACGTCATCGACATATTGGGCCGAATGGGCGATGACATCGGCATCCTTTGCGGAAAATCCGGCCAGTCGGGCCGCGACATAGGTGGTTCCGTGATGAAAATCGATTTGCATCTCTATTTCTCCTTTCATTGGGATTGACTCGGGTTTTCACCGATCGGTCAGAAATCGACCATCTCGAAATCCTCGAAAAAACCTTT
>JAABSQ010000068.1 GCA_011390315.1 Desulfobacteraceae bacterium | reverse complement strand
GTCAGTTTTTATCCCACCCACAACCAGGACCGCCTCTGGATTAAGATCGCCGAAGTCTCTCCCCTGCTGCCCCAAACCGTTCTGGCGGTGGAAGATCAGCATTTTTATGATCATCTCGGGGTACGGCCCCTGGCCATCCTTCGAGCCTTGATCGTCAACATCAGGCAAGGACGCACGGTCCAGGGCGGCAGCACCTTGACCCAGCAGCTGGTCAAGAACCTCTTTCTGACCCGAAGCCGAACCCTGAAACGCAAGTTCGATGAAGCGATCATGGCCTTGAGCCTGGAGTGGAGTTATGAAAAAGAACAGATCCTCGAAGCCTATCTCAATGAAGTCTATATGGGTCAGGACGGCAAACGGGCCATTCACGGATTCGGAATGGCCGCCCAGTTCTATTTCGGCCGTTCCCTGAACGATCTGCACCCCCAAGAAATCGCCCTGCTGGCGGGGCTGCTCAAAGGCCCTTCCTATTACGATCCGCGGCGCCATCCCGACCGGGCCCTTCATCGGCGCAACACCATCTTGACGGTCATGGAACAGGAGAAACTGATTCTCCCCGGAGAAGCCGAGGCGGCCAGAAAATCTCCGCTGAATGTGATTCCGGATCCGCCGCCGGGGGCCACCCGCTTTCCGGCCTTTATGGATCTGGTCAAGCGGCAGCTGCTGGAAGAGTATCCGGAAGAAGAGCTGCGTTCCGAAGGGCTGAGGATCTTTACCACCTTCGATCCCCGAATCCAGTTTGCCGCGGAAAGCGCCGTGGCCGACCAGCTGGAAGCCATCGAAAGGCGCCACGGATTCCCTTCCGGGGAATTGGAATCATCGGTGATCATCACCGCCACCGGATCCAACGAAGTGCTCGGGCTGGTGGGTGGGCGCAAATTCGAGGAAAGAGGCTTCAACCGGGCCCTGGATGCCCGGCGCTCCATCGGCTCCTTGATCAAACCGGCCGTGTACCTGACCGCCCTTCGGTCTCCGACAACCTACACCCTGGTTTCGCCCCTGGATGACGGCCCCATTCGGGTCAGAAACCGCCGGAATGATTATTGGACACCGCAAAACTACGACCTTCAGCACCACGGCATGGTGCCGCTGTACCGGGCCTTGGCACATTCCTACAATGTCGCCACCGTGCGGCTCGGGCTCGAACTGGGGCTGGAAAATGTGTTCGACACGGTGCAGGATCTGGGCGTGAAAAAAGAATTTGAACCGTTTCCCTCGGCTCTGTTGGGAACCATGTCCATGTCGGTGCTGGAGGTGGTTCAGATGTACCAGACCATCGCCTCCAGCGGCTTTTATTCGCCGGTCCGGGCCATTCACGGCGTGTACAAGCCGGACGGCAGTGCGCTGCAGCGGTATCCGCTGACGGTAAATCAGAACATCGCCCCGGACGCCGTGTACCTTTTGACCAAGGCCCTTCAGGCTGTGGTAGTGGAGGGGACGGCCCATTCCCTGAAAAGGATTCTCCCTCTCCAATTGGGGGTCGCCGGAAAAACCGGCACCACGGACGATTTGAGAGACAGCTGGTTCGCCGGGTTTACCGGGAATCACCTGGCGGTGGTCTGGGTGGGCAGGGACGACAACCGGCCCACCGAACTGACCGGAGCATCCGGAGCGCTTCAGGTCTGGGGAAATCTCTTCTCCAGGATTTCCACGGTCCCCCTCAACCCGACCGAACCGGAGAACATCAACTGGGTGGTGGTCGATCCGGTTACCGGATACCAGGCGGATAGAAGCTGTTCCGGCACGGTGGCGATTCCCTTTATCGAAGGCTCGGAACCCGAGAAGATGGTGGTCTGCGACCGCGACGGCAGACCGGACGGCG
>JAABSQ010000067.1 GCA_011390315.1 Desulfobacteraceae bacterium | reverse complement strand
CATCCCTTCCCGAAAGGAAAAGGGCTCAAAACCCACCTTTATGGACTGGGTAAAAGGAATTTTCCAATGAATCCGCTTAGATTCTTTTTGACCGGCATTTGTGCGGCCTCCCTGGTGTTCCTGTCGGGATGCGCCACCGGACCGCCTCCGACCCGGCCTCAGGGTCCTTCACCGATTTACGACGAAGAGGGACGCCCCCTCTGGGTGCCGCTGCCCGAGGCTCGAACGCCCTCGGGAAAAGACACCCCGCCGCGGCAGATTCCCCCGGAAGAAAACGACAGGGAGCCGGAACGGGCGCCGGATCATTACCCCTCTCCCCCCCGAATCGGCTCCGAACTCCCCGCAGACGACCCGCCGTCCGATGATCACCTGATCGCGGCGGTTTCCTCTCTGGCGGAGCAGGCAGAAGGCCAACTGAGCACGGGACAGCTCGACCGGGCCTTTACCACTGCGGAACGGGCGATCCGGATCGATCAGAACAATCCCGAACTCTGGAATCTTCTGGCCCGTATTCAGATGGAACGTTCTAATTTTGCACAAGCCGAACAGCTGGCCCGAAAATCCAACCTCCTGTCCCGGGGCGACCGCGCGCTTCAAGCCCGCAATTGGCGGATTATTTCCGAATCCTTTCAGGAGCGAGGCGAAACCGAGGCGGCAAAGGCGGCTTTGCGAAAAGCCCGGGAATTGGAATAAACAACAGGCTCTTTTACCATCAAACCCAAACAAGGAATACAATGACCCAACCCGACAAACGATCACTGCTGTGCCCCAACTGCCGTAAACTGGTCAGCCGGGATGAACCCCGCTGCCCCCATTGCGGAATCTCCAAACCGGGCTCCCGGTGGAAAAACAATATGCTCATGAAAGGGCTCGAAAGCCAGGATACCATTATTCGAATCTTGATCGGTGCGAATGTGGTGCTATACATTCTTTCTCTTTTCCTCTTTCCCGTTCGGCTCAATTTCGCCAATCCGCTGATGGCGCTATCACCGAACGACAACAGCCTGCTTTTGCTCGGCGCCACAGGAACCATTCCCCTGGACCAATTCCACCGCTGGTGGTCTCTGCTTTCCGCCAACTATCTTCACGGCAGCCTGCTTCATATTATCTTTAACATGCTCGCTCTCAGGCAATTGGCCCCCCTCATCGTTCAGACCTTCGGCCCCCATCGGATGATCACGATCTATACGGTTACCGGCGTTTTGGGATTCGGCGTTTCTTATCTGGCGGGGGTGAAATTTACCATCGGCGCTTCCGCGGCGATCTGCGGATTGATCGGATCGGCCCTCTATTACGGCAAAAGCCGCGGCGGCGCCTATGGAGAAGCGATATTCAAGCACGTCAGCGGATGGCTGATCGGGCTGTTCTTCATTGGATTGATGCCCGGCATCAACAACTGGGGCCACGGCGGCGGCATTGTCGCCGGAATTTTGATGGGATTTCTGCTGGGCTATCAGGAGAAAAAATCCGAGGGCCTGCTGGACAAAAGTCTGGCCGCGGTATGTATACTCGCAACCGGACTCGTTCTCGCCTGGTCCATTGTCTCCGCCGTTCTCTACCGATTCTACGGCGCATAACACCGCCCTTTATAGCTCCACATTTTTTGGTACCGCTTTCCGCCTCGGGATCGACGCAAAAAGCGGTACCAAATTTTTGAAGACCATCCTGCAAAATTTGCAGGATGGTCTTTTTACACGATACATCCATCATTAAATGTCATCCGCCATCGTGTTCCCATCCAAGCCCCAACCTCCGTAACCTCTTTATTCTAATATGTATTTTATTCATATACATCTTTTTATCTTTTGACAATCGAGGTTGGCACACAGAGTGCAATGCACAATAGCCAGTACAGGTCAGAGTACAAGGATAGATAAAGCCAAACTCATCGCGAGGTGAGGACGGAAAGCCTACGGATCTCCCAGTGAGATGGCCGGGTCGCCTAATCTAAGTAACTTAGGTCGCCCGGCTTTTTTTATGGGTGGCCGAACGATCTTTCCTTGAAACTCGGTTGTTGGAGGTAACAAAATGAAAAAAATGACAGTTCTTTATGCGGTTTTGTTGACGGTCTTTCTCTCCGGTGTGGCGCTGGCCAGCGCCATGACCCAAATCCCCAGCATCAACTCGGTTCCCGAACCCGCCTCCATGCTGCTCCTGGGCGTCGGACTCATCGGATTGGCCAGCATCCGCAGACGCATGTTGAATAAATAGATGCCGGAGCCTCCTTCGAATGGTCGGATTTTATCTTGGGCGGCTGTAGGTTTATTTCAGTCGAACGGAAAACTCACCGATCTCCCAAAGACAGGTGTAATTCGCCTGTCTTTGGGGGAGTCTCTACCCGGACAATCGGAATCTTTTTCCAGTATCGCTGTTCAACAAATTTTGTAGATATTCACAACCCGACGTCATCATTAGGAGAAAGGCTCAAGAAGGCGGACACGACAGAATCCGGCGGGATACGCCCCAAACAGTCTTCGCAATGCAATTTCCCGGTTTCAAAGCAGGGAAAAGCGCTACAGGCATTCGAAACGACGACTCGTACAAAGGGTCCGACGGGGCGCCACCGAAGGGGATCCGAGGGGCCGAATACAGCGACGGTCGGCAGCTCCAGGTAGGCCGATAAATGGGTAACGCCCGAGTCGTTGCCGATATAAGCGTCTGCGTTCTTCAGGCAATCGTGCAGGGCGATCAAATCCTTCGGAGTCAGATACGCCCAGCCTTTCAAATCGGTTTCCCTATGGCGCTCGGCCGGCCCCAGTAAGAAGACCGGGTCCAAATCCATGGCCCGAAGTTGGTCGTAAACCGCCTTGAAACGATCCAACGGCCAGTTTTTGCGTGGACTTCCGGAGCCGATATGCAACAAGATTCGAGAGAGAACTGATTTATGTACTTGTACGGCGCCCCTTTCGACAAATCGCCCCGCCGCATCAAATCCCTTCAACAACAGGCCATCCGACAGGCCCATCTCCACTAAATTTTTCTCTATATGATAGGCGACATGGATGCGCCGAGACGGCCCGGGTCTCGGGGATATTCGAAACACCGATCCCGATGTCTGTTTTCGAACAGCGGCCTCCAAATCCTTCGAAAAGGAAAACCATATCGAGGCATTATAGGGCTTCAGAAAATCGATCAGCTTTGAATCGAACGGATACGTGAAAAGGGTCGAGAAAACCGCTGACTCGATTGAAAAGGCCCGATCAAAAATACCGGCTCGACAGGCCAACTTTCCCAGCGAGGACCGACAGATTCCGTGGATAGGGGAAAACCGCTTGCGAAGATTCCGAATGGAAGGAAATGCGACCACCAGATCCCCCAACGCCCCCTGGTGGAAAACCAGCAGTTTTTTTCCGGTCATGAATGACGGCGCCTGAGTAAGCCGTCTTCGGAGGGTCCGCTGAAGAGGAGCAAAACCGAGCCTTACACCGAAAAGGTATATTTCGGACCCACCACCAGCAGGTTGTTGGGAAGCACCGATTGAATCTTTTCCACCGTGCTTCCGAACACCATGTCTTTGATCAGGCCATGCCTGAATGCCCCCACCACCACCAAGGCGTCGTGGTGGATTTCATAGAGACTTTCCTCGATAGGGCCGTCCTCGAAAAAATGCCAGCCGTCTGCATGGCGTTCAAAATCATCCTCCAGGTTGGCATTTCGCATGATCGATCGATAGTCTTCTTCACTTTTCCCCTCCCGGCGGGTATACAACTCCAGAGGCAGTCCGGAGGTCCGGCGAAGTCTCAGCCCGAGTTTGAAAGCATTCAGGGCATTGGCCGAACCGCCGAACAGCACCGCAATGCGCTTCCACGGCTTATAGACCCCGCTGGCCAGCAGTACCGGGAAATAGGCTTCGTTCAGAATGCGCCGCACCCGGGGACCGATATACCCCAAGCCGATTTTGGAAGACAAATCGCTGATGGTGCCGGGACAGCACATAAAATCGAAATGGGTGGGAATATCGGGAAGGGTGGAGGCGGTGAAATTTTTCGGCTTGAAAAAATCGGCCTCCATTCCCTGTTCGAATAACAGCTCGGCAGCTCGGCTCTCCGCCGAATCCGGGGCCTTCAAATAGGAGGAATCCAGATCTACCTGCACCACATCATTTTCAAAATACATCAGAAACTTGGTATGCCGGGGAATATATACCACCGGAGTCGCATCCGCCTGCTTGCAAAAATAGGCAGACTGAAGCAGGGATTCACGTCCTATCGGGGTATTCCGGAATATGTGAATGAGTTTGGCGCCCATACGGTTTCGGTTTTTTTCTGTGGAGTTATGCAACAAACTGAGTCTGAACCCGCAACTCCTGGCGGTACCGGTCCAGCAGGGTGGCCTTGGAGATCATCCCCAGGAATACGCCGTTGGAAACCACCGGCATGCTGAACAGCCTCCGTTCGTCCATTCTGCGGAGAACATCGAGCAGGTCGTCCTCCGGACGAACCACCTCGACCCCTCGGTTCATGATCTGCTCCATAACCACGGCGTCATACATTCCCGGATTGAACAGATAGGGGCGAATGTCATCCAAATGAATCATCCCCAGAAATCGGCCGGTATCTTCATCCTCCACCGGAAAAAAATTCCGATGAGATCTCTGTACGGTCTGAACGAAATCCCTCAACAGCATGTTCCGGGTCACGCTGATGCAGTCCCGCTCAAGCAGTTCATGGACGCTCAAATCCGAAAGTACCCGGGCATCGGTGCCGGGCCGAAGAAGCTGCCCTTTGTCCACCAGTTCCTTGAGATAGAAGGAAGCCGGTTCAATGTATTGGCACACGGTGGAGGAAATCGCCGAAACGACAATCAAGGGCACGATCACCCCATATCCGCCGGTAATCTCAACGATCAGAAAAATGCCGGTCAGGGGCGCCTGCATCATGCCGCTGATGAGCCCGGCCATGCCCAGCAGGGCGAAACAGCCCTCGTGTGCCCAAGTGACGGCGGGCCAGACAAAGACCAGACACCGGTGGTAGGCCAGACCAGCCAGGCTTCCCACCACCAGGCTCGGAGCGAAGATACCGCCGGAGCCCCCCCAGCCCAGGGTAAAAGCGGTGGCCAGCATTTTGGCCAGGGTGGCCACCATCACCAGCAGCATACCGGGAGTGAACGCCCCGTCGATCATGGATTGTATGGAATGGTACCCTTCCCCCAGCACCACCGGAAAAGCGACCCCGATCAGGCCCACGATCACACCGCCCACCGCGGCCCGCAGCCAGATCGGAAGGGGGGTTTTCCGAGCGAGTCTGGGCATCTTTCTGAGCAGGTGCGTCAGCAGAATCGAGGCCAATGCCGCGATAACGGCCAGCCCGAAGCTGGCCAGAACATCCACAAACCCGATGTGGAATTGTCGAAGGTCGAAAACGATATTGTTGCCCTGAAGAAAACGGGAAATCTGGGTGCCGGCCACCGAGGCGATGGCAATCGGAACGATATTGACGGCGGTCCACTCCCCGAGGATGACCTCGATCGTAAAAACCATTCCGGCGATGGGGGCATTAAAGATGGCGGATATGGCCCCGGCGGCCCCGCACCCCACCAGCGTCACCCGCTGCCGTTCATTCATGGAAAAAATTCTGCCGATATTGGAGCCGATGGCTGCACCGCTCATCACCACCGGAGCCTCGGGCCCGGCCGAACCACCGCTGCCGATGGTCAGCCAGCTCGCAATCAGGCGCGAAAAGCTCGATCGCAAGCGCATCAGGCCCCCGTAGCGGGATACGCTGTAGATGACCTCGGGAACCCCGTGGCCGGCCCCCTCCTTCATGATATTATTCAAAAACAGAGACGACAGGGCGGCGCCGATGCCGGGCAGGAGAAAAGCCCACCAATAGATATGAAACGAGTGGACCCAGTGGAGGGTGGCGAATAGAGAGCGGCTCAAGGCCACGGCCGCCACGCCGCTGCAGATGCCCACCAGTATTCCGATCAGAATCAGCAGTATCCGGTCGTCCGGCCGAAATAAGGACCATTTTTCGGGACGCCGCCAGGTTTTGATGAATCTTCCCATCGAACCGACCTAAAGCCCTTCTTTACGCTCTAAAGCCGCTTCGATTTCGGCGATACGGGCGAACAGAACTTCGGGGACGGGGCGGGCTTTCAGAAAGTCCACAAACCGATCATCCCTTAGGCAGAAGGAAAGCCGTGAAAGCAGATGAAGATGATGTCGGGGGGTGGGGCACAACAGGATAAACATTATAAATACCGGGTGGTTATCCACCGATTTAAAATCCACCTCCTTTTCTGGAAAGCAGGTGGCTACCAGCGGATGTTCCAGCACATCGACGGTCGGATTCCGGGGATGGGGAATGGCCACCCCTTTGCCGATGCCGGTGGAGGAGAGACGCTCCCGTTGAATCAGCCGTTCCAGAATATCCGGTTTGAGATCGTCCGGAAGGCCTGTGATGTTCCCTACCGCTTTATCAAACAGGGATCGGGTATCTTCTCCGGCGATGTCGTAGAGTACGCCGCCTCGCTGCATCGCCTCGGAAAGGGAGCCGATGGAGGTTTCTTCAGGAGATTCGGTAATTTGAGCTTGAATCCCGGTTTCATTCTCGGGAAGACGGAAAGGGAGTCTGTTGGCCTCGGTCCAACGTTGGAGGGCTCCCGGTTCAAAAAGATATTTCCCCCCTTTTTTCTGAATGGGAATTCTTCCCTGGCGAATCCACCGCCGAATGGTTCCGGCGGGAAGATTCAGACACTCCGCCATTTCCGTTTCCGTAAGCCGCATTAAAAGCCCTTCTGATTGTCCGTTAATGATTCCAAAAAAGCGAGTATAAACCAGGAAGCGAAAAAATCAAGGAATAATAAAAAAGAGGCCTCACCTGAGTCCGCTTCCCGGATCACCCCATTGGGCTTTAATTTTTTCAGCAGGTCGACTTCGGGAGTAAGCGAACATCCGAGGCAGGAAACTCGATGGCGGAAACATCTTCTCCCGGATCGGTACACCGGATCATCAGGCGGGCCGCCTCCATATCCGCTTCGGACATACCGATCTGGTTGCCGGTTTCATATCGGCCGGTGACCGGGTTTGGTTGTTCATTGAATTTTGGACTCCTTATGGAGGGAATTCGATGATTCTCGGATTCACCTTCCCGTCGAAGGACGAATTCCCGATTTCCAGAACGGCGGCCGTGATCGGATAATCGAACCGGCGGGGGCCGGCGCTTCCGGGATTCAAAAACAGCACCCCGCTTTTTTCCTCGATCTTCGGCTGATGAGAATGCCCGAAGATGACCACCTGAAATCCCGCGCCCGAGGGGTCCAGGTCCATTTCGTGGATGTTGTGGATCATATATACGGATATATCCCCGATTTCCACAACCTCGGTTACAGGCAGCGGAGCCGTCCATTCCCCCCGGTCCATGTTGCCGCGCACCGCCTTTACCGGGGCGATCTCCTTTAACGCCTTCAATATCCGGGGCCGGTCGATATCGCCGGCATGGAGGATGAGGTCCACCCCTTGAAACGCCTCCGTCACCGCCGACCGCAACAATCCGTGGGTATCGGATATGACCCCGATGCGATAACCACTCTTTTTCTGTTCCGTCCTCATCACGATCTATCCCCTATTTACGGCATCGCCCGTCGGTTAAACAGACGGTTTTCCGCCGATCTTATCTTGAAAACATTTCTTAATATAGTCATTGATTCGCCGATTCGTACACACCTCATAATATTTATTGCCGGTATGAGAAATTATTTTCAAAGACTGGGAATCGACTTTCGGAATCTTCCCCTGACGAATCACCACTCGATCATACGTCCCGTTCACCAGAGGGAAAATGCAGGTGTAAAATTCTTCTTTTTTCTCTTTGTTCTCCTCAAGGTGGAGATAGACCTTTTTTAAAACATTTTCCTTTCTCAATTTTTCGAATCCCGCGCTGTTCAGTTGAATCCCGTTGACGTTGTATCGCAGATACAGATCATCGCTGGTGGCGTTCATATCTTCCTCCGAAGCGGTCTGGAACAGGTAGAGATTAAAGATTTTACGCTGATCGACCA
>JAABSQ010000066.1 GCA_011390315.1 Desulfobacteraceae bacterium | reverse complement strand
CAAAAACACAATTGGATTGGGGAAATGTAACAAATCATGCAGGTGAGCTGCGTCTTGGCGAAATTCCGATTCCGCAGAAATAGAAGAAAATTTCCATATCAAAAAAAATTCTATTAAAATTCTCGGATCTTCCTACGCGATCATAAACGCGCTTATTTAAGGATTTGATTGATACGATTCGACAATCTTATGCAGATGTTGAAAATAAAGTTGATAGACTTTTTAACCAATTGGAACTTGGGGAATAACAGGAAACTTAAAGACACCCCTCGGCAATATTCAACGAATGCGGATAGGCTGGCACCGTAGCTTTGCGCCCGCTGCTTTCTTTCAGGATTTTAAATATATTCGTAGATTTAAGGATGCTGATATCCACGGCTGCCGGATTGGCAGTCCAAGGACCGAATTTTCCGGCGAACTGGAATTCAAGCAAAAAGGAGCGCCCATGGATGAACCCAAATGGCTGGACGGCTATGCCGCTCAAACAACGGATCAGCTGACTGAGCTTGAGCGGGCATAAGTACCTGTGCATATATTTCTTTACCTGATTTTGTAGGGGCAATCCCCCTGTGGTTGCCCCGGCTAGGGGCAGGCACGGGGGCCTGCCCCTACGGATATTATGAAATTATTGATGAGGTACTTACCGGTCAGACTCGACTCTCTGGTTTTTGCATTCGAAGAAGCACTGTACCCAAAAGCGGATTGACGGACTGACGGAAGAAGAGCGCATCATTCTGGCGGTGGATGCGCTGGAACGGGTTTATTTATTCCGCCATTAGGCATTCCCCCCCTCTTTCAAAAATCTCCCACCATTTTTCCGCATCTTCCAGGCTTTCAAAATCGAAAATGGACTCGCCGAAGCGATCCAGAACATCCACCCCGGATTCATTCAATTTTTTCTCAAGCGCAGGAGACAGATAACCGAAGCGCTTTTTCAGCTGTTTCAAAATAAGCTGAGACTGGCCGCTCTGAAAACCTTCCAATCTCCCTTCCAGTCTCCCTTCTTGTCTCCCCTCCTGGCGCAGTCTTTCCGCGATTGTCATGGCCGTCCTCCTTGCATTTTCATTGCCCAGGGCATGCAGCCCACGATCAATATTCTTGTTCAGATCGTCTTCTCTGGCATGGTAGGCATACCGCAGAATCCATTCCAGGAATTCAAGCTGCGTTTCCCAGTTCCCGCTTTTCAAATGCCGACTTGAACGCCGCATCATGCGGGTTCTTGACGCCTTTTGTGAATGCCTCTTCGAAACTTTCCATAAGATTGATTTCACCAGAAAAAGAGGCGGAAGTCAAAAGTAAAATTTCTTCAGCGCGGGTTTCGGCTTCGTTCATGAATCGTCCTTTTTGGGGGGATATTCATGTCTGGCGGATCATGGTTGATCGCATGTTGAACCGTTGCACTTTTTGCAAGCAAGGGTTGATTTCTGAGAACCTTATGATTTTGGACCCGGCCAGTATTTTTTGAAGAATTTTTTTCCGATTCATTTGGGTCATCCTTCGCAAACCGAACGGGATCGTCAGCCGTGCGGAATTTTGCGTCGGCTGAATGAGCGGGGTTGAATTTTTAAGTTGACACTCATTACCTTGCGGATTAGTATTACCGTATTACTTTTTTTTTAAAAGGAGCACATTATGCAAACAGCCATCAGCAAGCTTACAAAAAAATATCAGGCGACTGTTCCCAAAGCCGTGAGAAAAAAACTGAATCTTAGTGCTGGTGATATGATCGCTTTTGAAATCGACAGCGACATTATAAAACTCAGAAAAGCAAATCCGATAGATGTTGAATTTTTCAGTGCGCTTGTCCCGACTCTTACTGAATGGAATTCGGAAAACGATGAGGAAGCGTACAGTGATCTATGAACCGTTTGATGTTGTGGTTGTGCCGTTCCCATTCACTGACTCGGCTCAAGCAAAAAGAAGGCCTGCCCTGGTGCTGTCGCAAAATACGAATTTCGGGAATAAAATCGATCACTCCATCTTGGCTATGATTACAAGCCAGAAAAACGCTCCTTGGCCATTGGACTGCGAAATTAAGAGCGGAAAACTGTCGGGGTTGACAGCACCTTCGGTTGTGAGGATGAAGCTATTCACCCTCGACAACAGGTTTATAATTAAAAAAATTGGCCATTTATCAAAAGACGTTCAAAAACAAGTTAAACAAAGCCTCTTACAAGTCTTTGACTACCTGAAATCTTCAACTGGATAGTTGACAAACGGACCTCAGAAGGAGGCTTTTATGGGTGGGCGTTTCGCAGAATTCAGTACGCTTGAAATGATTCAAGCCTTTTTCCCCATCGATCAAGTGGGCACAGTCGTAAGTAAAATGTCTTGACTGAACCTGATGACGGGTGACCGGGTTACTCCTCAATCGGCGTAAATCCGTATTCCCGGTAAATCGATTTCCCCTTCTCGCTGGTGATAAAATTGACAAAATCCCGTGCAGCGGTTTTATGTCTGGAATCCTTCATAATGCCGGCCGCCGTCGTCCCCCAGACATTATGCGCTTCCGGGATTTGAACCAGATCGATGGGATGGCCGATCTTTTGCTGAAACAGCGGTTCGGTGATCCAGACCGGACCGGCATCCGATTCATCGGCCATGATCCGCATCGGCGTCTGACGATGATGAATCCGGGTGATGAAGGTGGTTCCCTCCGCTTTCTTTTTGTCCATGATGGTGGTGACCAGTGATTCCCCTTTCGCCTTGCGGTAGGCGTCCATCGCCTTCTCGGCGATCCCCTCGGTTTCAGGGTTGGGCATGCTCACCCGCACATCTTCCCTTCCCAGATCAGCCAGGGATTGAATATTCTTGGGGTTGCCCTGATACACCATAATCGCCAGTCTGTTTTTGAAATACGGTCGGATGGATTCAAAATAGCCTTGGCTTTTATCGAGGTTTCGAAGCCGCTTTTCACCGGCCACGAAAATATCCGGCCGGTGGGTGATCTTGAGATTGCCGATCACCAGACTGCCGGTCTTGATCTGCTCTTCCAGGATCCCCGGAGGAAGGGTTTCATAGAAAACTTTTCGATATTGCGGATGGGCCTGTTTGAACGCTTCCATAATGTCCGGCAGCACCATGAACTGGTTGCCTCCGAAAAAGATAACCAAATCCGGATTTTCGATATTCCCATGAAGATCGGGAACATTGTTTACGCAAGGCACCGTGAACCGAACCCCGCCCCCGGGCGGTTCTTTCCACGGCGGCGCCGTCTCTTCGGCTGCCGATACCGATGAAACCGGGAAAATCAAGGTCAAAAAGAGCAAAGGAAAACCAAGATTGAACATTTGCATGAGGAAACTCCTTTATTTGAAGGGGTAAGAGAGAGTTGAATACGATGAGCTATAGCTTGATAACAAATGGAAAAAGAATACGGATATAAATGTATTTTGAAACCCGAATCGCAGTACATCGGCTGAATTCTTCTGCCTGACGGGCCTGCCGGAGAAAATCGGAAGGTGGAGAATCGAGTTGATTTTATCGGGTCAAGACCTATGTTATGAACGTAAAGTTAAAACAGCTTTTTGGAAAAAACCCGAGGCGGGAACCTGTTTTCCCCTCGGCTCATCTGAAATCACAACATTCGGAGGAAGCCACTGCTATGGACAAGAGACAAAGCCTGAAGACCATTATGGGTCGGGAACAACTCAATAATGCATCTCAATGCCCGGCCTGCGGCCGGAATTTCACCATGGGCGAAACGGTCGTTCTCGCCTGCGGCGGATGGGAAGGCGGACCCAAGCTGGTTCACGAAAACGACGCCGTCTTTGATGAAGCCACCGATTCTTACGTGGAGCGGAGATGTTATGAAGGAAGAAAAAATCCCTGATCTTCGCTGTTGACCCCGTCCGAAGATTTTTCCCCGCTTGACCGACATTCACTTCACACGCCGGCAGGTGTGTATATTTCCCAACTATTGCCTGCCGGTGTTTTGAAGTTACATATCTTTTCCCGGTTGGAATACAGCTTTTCACTTATTCCCTTTCGTTCTCTTTTTGGAGAGGATTAACCAGTGCTTTTAACAATCTGAAGGAGAAATGCCCATGAATGAAGAAAAAAAAGAGGCCTACGAGCAAAAAATGGAAGCCCAGCTGAAAGAATGGGATGCGAAAATCCAACAGCTTAAAGCCAAAGCCGAACAGGCGTCCGCCGAGGCCAGGATCGAATACAATAACCAAATTGAAGAGCTCGAAGGCAAAAGGAAAACCCTGAAGGATCGACTTGAAGAAATGAAAGCTTCCGGCGGGGATGCCTGGAAGGACCTCAAGGCCGGTGTGGAAAACGCTTTTTCGGATCTGAAGATCTCGGTGGAAAGCGCTATCGACCGTTTCAAATAAATTGGGCCGAATGCGGATGAAATCGAAGACGGAGACAGCGGCATGAACCATCGAAAAAATCGGGAAGACCGGCGCCGGGGCACGGTGGAGGCCATTCGGGGCAGCGTCATCGACGCCCGGTTTCCCGGCAACATGCCTGCCATCCACAATATTCTCAAAACCGGCGAGAATCAGGAAATGAGGATCGAAGTCATCACCCATCTCGATTCTCAGACCGTGCGGGGCATCGGGCTTACCTCCACCGGCGGGTTGGCGCACGGCTCCCCCATCATCGACACCGGTTATCCGCTTCGGGTGCCGGTGGGCAAAGAACTCCTCGGGCGGGTCTTCAATGTGTTCGGAAACACCATCGATCGAGGGGCGCCGCTTACCGAGATGGAGGAGCGGTCCATCCACCAGCCGCCGGCCGATCTGGACCGTCAATCCATCTCCTCGGAGGTCTTTGAAACCGGCATCAAGGTGATCGATGTCCTGTCCCCCCTGGAGCGGGGCGGCAAAGGAGGCCTGTTCGGCGGCGCCGGGGTGGGCAAGACGGTGCTGATCATGGAGATGATCAACAACATGGTCGCCCAGCACGAAGGGGCGAGTCTTTTCTGCGGCATCGGCGAACGATCCCGGGAAGGGGAAGAGCTTTACCGGGAGATGAAAGAAGCCGGTGTTCTCGACAACACGGTGATGATATTCGGCCAGATGAACGAGCCGCCCGGGGCCCGGTTTCGGGTCGGCCATGCGGCCCTGACCATGGCCGAATACTTTCGCGACGATGCCCGGCAGGATGTGTTGCTCCTGATCGACAACATCTTCCGGTTCATTCAGGCCGGCATGGAGGTCTCCGGACTGATGGGCCAGCTCCCGTCCCGCCTCGGGTACCAGCCCACCCTGGGCACCGAACTGGCGGAGCTGGAGGAACGGATCTGCAACACCGACACCGGCGCCATCACCTCGATCCAGGCGGTCTATGTGCCGGCGGATGATTTTACCGACCCCTCCGCGGTCCATACCTTCGGACACCTTTCTTCCTCCCTCGTACTCTCCCGTAAAAAGGCGAGCCAGGGCCTTTATCCGGCCGTGGACCCGCTCCAGTCGGGCTCCAACATGCTGGTGCCCCATATCGTGGGCGAGCGCCATTACCGCATCGCCCAGGAGATGCGCCGAACCCTGGCCGAATACGAAGACCTCAAGGACATCATCGCCATGCTGGGAATGGAAGAACTGTCCCGGGAAGACCGGTCCACGGTTCGACGGGCGCGGCGCCTGGAACGGTTCCTGACCCAGCCCTTTAAGGTGACCGAACAATTCACCGGATATGAAGGAAAAATCGTCAGCCTTGCGGATGCCTTAGACGGATGCGAACGCATCCTGAACGATGAATTTTCCGAGGAACCGGAACGGGCCCTGTACATGATCGGCTCCATCGACGAGGCGAAAATCGATAAATCCGAACCGGATGAGTCAGAAGACAAAGAAACAGCCGAAACCGGGGAAAGAAAAAGTTGAACATCCATCTGAAAATCCTTCTGCCCGATCAAATCCTGGTCGATGCCCGGGTCTCGAAAGTCAGCGCCGAAGCGCCCAACGGCGCCTTTACCCTGCTGCCCCGGCACATCGATTTCGTTTCGGCGCTGAGTCCGGGGATCTTTTCCTATGCCGACACCGATGGGGAGGAGGTCTATCTGGCGGTGGACGAAGGGACCCTGGTCAAAAAAGGGCCCGAGGTTCTCGTCTCCACCCGGCGGGCGGTCAAGGGGCCGGATTTGGAAGAATTACATGAAACAGTGGACCGGGAATTCAAGGTGCTGGACGATCGTGAAAAGCGGGTACGGTCTGCCGCGGCCAGGATCGAGGCCGGTTTCGTGCGACGGTTTCTGGAGATTCAAGGGGTTGAATAAATGAGCGCCGATAAAAAAGACCGGGAAACACCCGATAAAAACTTCATCGATAAAATCGCGGTCAAACAGAACCGAAAATTGCGGTCCCGGCGGCAAAGAGACCGGAATGTCTGGTTCGGCCTGGGCATGTTCGGTCTGGTGGGCTGGTCGGTGGCCATTCCCACCGTGATCGGAGTGGCGGTGGGCATCTGGATCGACGAGACCTGGCCCAGCCGGTATTCCTGGACACTGATGATGCTCCTCGTCGGGCTGATTCTGGGATGCTTGAACGCCTGGTTCTGGGTAAAGCGGGAAAGCGTCGGGGAGGAATGATATGAATATGACCGAATTGAGTGTAACCATTTTTTTGGGCGGGGCACTGGCTCTGTTCCATTTCGGCGGACTCTGGCTCACCATTCACCGGCTGACCCGGGTGCGGCATCCGGAGTTGGAATTCGTTCTCAGCTTTTTTCTGCGGACCGGCATCTCCATTGCCGCCTTTTTCTTTATCTCCGAGGGGCAGTGGGATAAAGTTCTGGCGGCCCTGGCCGGGTTTCTGGCGGTGCGGCTGGTCATGGTCCGCCGGATAGGCCCCATCCCCGAATCCCTTGCTCCCCGCAACGAGGACCGGGTTCATGGATATTAGGGACATTTCACCGGATGCGGTGGTCTATTGGCAATGGGGGCCGTTTTCCCTCAACGCCACCATCGTTTTCACCTGGGCGGTAATGGCCCTGCTGGTGATCGGGTCCTGGCTGATCACCCGGCGGCTCACCTCGGAGGTGAAAATCTCCCGGTGGCAGAATTTTTTGGAGATGGTCGTCTCTTTCATTCGAGATGAAATCCGGGAGGCCAGCCAGCAGGACCCGGGGATCTATCTGACCTTTATCGGGACCCTGTTTCTGTTCATCGGCACCTGCAATTTTCTGACCATCGTGCCCTGGTATGAGGCGCCCACCGCGTCTTTGTCCACCACCGCGGCCCTGGCCATCTGCGTCTTTATCGCGGTTCCCGTATACGGCATTCGAAAGCGGGGGCTCTTCGGGTATCTAAAGCTCTATTTTCAGCCCTCTATTTTCATGTTTCCGTTCAACATCATGGGGGAACTCTCCCGAACCCTGGCCCTGGCGGTTCGACTCTTCGGCAACATCATGAGCGGCTCCAAAATCGTCTCCATTCTGCTGCTTATCGTGCCGTTTCTTTTTCCGGTCGTCATGCAGGCACTGGGCCTGTTGACCGGCATGATCCAGGCATATATCTTCGGAATTCTGGCCATTGTGTATATCGCCTCGGCCACCCGGGCCCATCAGCAGCAGCAGGCGACCTATCAGCAAACGGAATAAACACCCCCGATCGGGCAAACGCAATTGCGCTGACATCGACACAAGGAGGAAAACAGCATTATGGATACCATCAGTCTTATCGGCATGGCTTCTATCATCACTGCAGGACTGACCATCGGCATCGGCGCCATCGGCCCGGCCCTCGGCGAAGGGCGGGCCGTGGCCCAGGCCCTGAGCTCCATCGCTCAGCAGCCGGATGAACAAAACACCATCACACGGACCCTGTTCGTGGGGCTGGCGATGATCGAATCCACGGCCATTTATTGCTTCGTGGTCTCCATGATTCTGCTGTTCGCCAATCCCTTCTGGAATCACGTTATCGAGCAGGCGGGAGGATGATCCATGCTGATCGACTGGACGACCGTAATTGCGCAGATCGTCAACTTCCTGATTCTGCTGGTTTTGCTGAAATACTTTCTCTATGACCGTATTCTCGGCGCCATGGACAAGCGGGAGGAAAGGATTCAGGACCGGCTGGAAGAGGCCGAACGAAAACGGCAGGAAGCCGAACGGGAGTTGAACGAATTCGAGGAAAAAAACCGAAAGATGGACCGGAAACGGGAGGAGATCCTGAACCAGGCCCGGGAAGAGGCGGAATCCTATAAAAAGGAGCTGATTCAGGATGCCCGCCAAGAGGTGGAATCCTTACAGAAACGGTGGCGCCGGTCCATCGAGCAGGAGAAGGAATCCTTTATTCGGGAACTTCGCCGACTGGCCGGAAAACAGGTCTACGACATCTGCCGGCGGGCCCTGGCCGAACTGGCCGACACCGAAGTTCAGGATCGCACGGTGGCGGTTTTCATCGACCGGTTCGAGCGCATGGAGGAAGGCAAAAAAGCGGACCTTCTGTCGGTGGACGGCGCCATGGTGGTCAAGAGCGGGCAGGAACTCGATTCCGAAAAGCGGAAAAAGATCGAAAAGGCCCTGCAAGGGGCGGTGGAGGGCGCCCCGGAAATCTCCTACGAGACCGACCCGGATCTGATCCTCGGCATCGAGGTGAAGCGCCGGGATAAAAAGGTCGCCTGGAGTCTGGAAAATTATCTCTCGAACCTTGAACGCGAGACGCTTTCGGCCTTTGAAAAGGAGGCCAAAAAACACAGGGAGCAGGCCGGAGAATCCGAAGAAGAGACTTCGGAAAAGGAAGCCGCCGATACCGAAACATCCGAAAACGCCGAATCCGAAACCGCCTGAGGCAGGCAGAGGAGAGAGATGGAATACCAGGACCCGAATCTCACCAATATTCTGACCCGTACCTTCGACACCATGGACCGGGTATCCGGCCGAGAGGAACCCGAACTCAAGATCCTGGAAGTGGGGGATGTGTCCTATGTGGGGCCCGGCATCGCCCGGGTGACCGGGCTCACGGGGGTCAAAGCCGATGAAATTCTCTATTTCGCCGGGAACGTGCGGGGACTGGCCTTCAATGTGGATCGGGATGAGACCGGCGTCATCCTTATGGAGGAAAGCGACAAGATCAAGGCGGGTACCGAGGTCTGGCGGACCGATCAGGTAATGAACGTGCCGGTGGGCGATGGGCTGGTGGGCCGCATTCTGGACCCAACGGCCCGGCCTCTGGACGGAATGGGGACGGTCTCCGGGGATGAAGAACGGCCCATCGAACGGCCCGCCCCGGAAATCATGGACCGGGCGCCGGTCACGGTGCCTCTTCAGACCGGGCTCAAGGTGGTGGACGCCCTGATCCCCATCGGCAGGGGCCAGCGGGAGCTGATTCTGGGAGACCGGCAGACCGGCAAGACCGCCATCGCCGTGGATACCATTCTCAACCAGCGGGATACCGATGTGATCTGCATCTACTGCGGCATCGGCAAGCGAAACTCGGCGGTGGCCAAGGTGATTGCAGACCTTCGGGAGAACCGGGCCATGGAATATTCCATCGTCATGTTCGCCACCGAAGAGAACCCGCCGGGGCTTCAGTTCATCGCCCCCTATGCCGCCATGACGGTGGCCGAATATTTCATGGAAGGGGGCCGGGACGTGCTGGTGATCTTCGACGATCTCACCCGCCATGCCCGGGCCTATCGGGAGCTCTCCCTGCTGCTTCGGCGGCCGCCGGGAAGAGAGGCCTTTCCCGGCGACATCTTCTATGTCCATTCCCGGCTTCTGGAGCGCTCCACCCACCTGCGCCAAGAACTCGGCGGCGGTTCGGTCACCGCCCTGCCGATCATCGAAACCGAGGCCCAGAACATCTCCGCCTATATCCCCACGAACCTCATCTCCATCACCGACGGCCAGATCTATCTCTCTCCCGATCTCTACCGGAAAGGCCACCTGCCGGCGGTGGACGTGGGCAAG
>JAABSQ010000065.1 GCA_011390315.1 Desulfobacteraceae bacterium | reverse complement strand
CAGAATCGGATCGCCTTCGTGGCGGTTTGAACATAAAAACGGTTCGGACAGCACTTCAGGCAAAACGCCCGATGATCGTTCCTCGAAATAACCCCGATGCCTTGAAGAAGTCAAGGATTTTGGGTAATTTTTACTCGGAATTCCCGACCCCGGGTAGTATCCTCCATGTTGGATAGAAGATCCGCCACTTGGATTTTTCCATTCGGGTGGCTATAGTGTAAGAAAAGCCGGGGAAGCCGTTAAACAGAGCAAAAAATCTTC